>JALSIU010000145.1 GCA_026989715.1 Methylomonas sp. | reverse complement strand
GTGAGCTTACCGGTTGTTGCGGTGACTACGCTTGATATAAAAGAAGGTTTATGGGAAGTGCGTACGCAGGCAAGTATTCCTAATATGCCGGTTGAGTTACCTGCACAGACGGTACAGCAATGTTTTACTCAAAAAAGCATGAACCCTAAGGCTATTTTGCAGAACAATAATTGTCAGATGCACGATATGGTTATGCAGAAAAACTCAGTAACATGGAAAATGAGTTGCCGGCAACAAGGCGTGCAGTTGCAGGGCAGTGGTGATATTCAATATCAGAAAACTTCATTTGTAGGGACAACGACCATGATTATGCAAGGAGGAGGGCAAGGCGCAATGACGATGCAGGCACAAATAACGGGGCGTTATATTGGGAAATGTCGTTAGCATTTCGTTATAATAGCGTTTATTATTTTTAAATTATTTGAGAGTTATTCATGATTCAAGGTAGTATCGTAGCGTTAGTCACCCCTATGTTTGATAACGGCGATGTAGACAAGGAAAGCCTTAAAAAATTAGTGGAATTTCATATTGAACAGGGGACAGATGCTCTTGTTGCGATGGGGACTACAGGCGAATCAGCGACTTTAAATGAACAAGAGCATATGGATGTGGTTAAAACAGTGGTTGATTATGTCGCAGGGCGTATTCCTGTTGTGGCAGGTACGGGGGCTAATTCGACCACAGAAGCCATTAGTTTAACGCAGGCGGCTAAAGTTGCCGGAGCAGATGCTTGTTTGCTGGTGACCCCATATTATAATAAGCCGACACAAGAAGGTTTGTATCTGCATTATAAAGCAGTGGCTGAAGCGGCGGATATTCCCCAAATTTTATACAATGTACCAGGGCGTACTGCCTGTGATATGTTGCCGGAAACGGTAGGCCGTTTAGCCGGTATTCCTAATATCGTTGGTGTTAAAGAAGCTACCGGTGATTTATCGCGTGTGCCTGTGTTGCGTGAATTATGTGGGGCAGATTTTGCTTTATATACAGGGGATGATGCCAGTAGTTGTGAATTTTGTTTATTAGGTGGCAACGGTAGTATTACCGTTTCTGGTAATGTCGCGCCGCGCCTGGTACATAATATGATTACCGCGGCCATTAATGGTGATCGTGAAACCGCGACCAGCATTGATGCTAATTTACGTGGCTTACACAAGCATTTATTTATTCAGTCTAATCCTATTCCCGTGAAATGGGCGGTTGCTGAACTGGGTTTGATGGGACAGGGGATTCGTTTGCCGCTAACGCCGTTGACCTCAGATTGTTTTGAGGCAGTACGGACGGCGATGCAACAAGCCGAGGTTCTTTGAGTTTAGGCATAACAAACATCAGATTCGTTTCACATGCTTCACAATGGAAGCCATTATCAGTCAGGGTTAGATGAAACCAAGTAAACTTATTTTTATGCTTTCTTTAGCGCAATTAACCGCTTGTAGCTATTTCTTTCCCGATAAAGAAACGGATTATGTTTATAGCAAGGAAATTAAGCCTTTAGAAATGCCACCTGATTTGCATGCGGAAAAGCAACAAATAGCCGCTGACGATAGTGTCGGCGTTGTTTCGGGGACGCTGGCGAATACGGTAGAGTACTTTACCGATGATTTGGGGGCTTATTTGCGTATTAATTCACCTTTTGCACGTGTTTGGCGTATAGTCGGTAAAGCTATTACCACGCAGTCGATTGAAATTATTGATAAAGACCGTTCACATGCCACGTACTATGTAAAATATGACCCTGCTTTACAGGAAGTTGCCGATGGTTCATTTTGGGATGAGTTGGTCTTTTTCTTTGGTAGTGATGTACACCAAGAAAAATTATACTTGATTTATCTAGCTGAAACGGAGCAGGGAGCGAGTACCGGTGTCTTTGTGCAAGATGAAAAAGGGAATAGTCTTGCCTCGGGCGATGGTGAGAAGTTATTAAATTTATTGTATGAGGCCATTAAAAAGGATTTTGAGGGATAGGTTTCAAGTGCAATTCATAGCTAGGTTGTGGTAGAGCAAAGACATAGCTTATGCTTCCTAAAACATCATTTCTTTCACTCTAATTTAGAAATAGTTGAGCACATCTCACGCGCTCATTATTAACTCACATAAACATTCTTTAACATGCTTAAAATTTCCGGTTCTGCCGCACTTTCAAAATTTAGAATTCAAAAATTGCTTAATGATTTGCAAGCACTCGATGCAGGTATTCATAGCGTTTCTGCGCACTATGTACATTTTGTTGATACCGATATTGAACTAAGTACTGAGCAATACGCTATTTTAGAGCAATTATTGACCTATGGCTCCGGTGCTGACGATGCAATAGCACAACAGGCAGGTATCCCTTGTTGGGTTATTCCCCGCCCCGGGACGATTTCTCCGTGGTCTAGTAAAGCAACGGAAATTTCGCAACGTTGTGGGCTGGAGATGATAGCGCGTTTAGAGCGTGGCATTGGTTATTGCATTGCGACTGATACAGAATGGACACAAGCACAACAAACAGCTATTTATGCTTTATTACATGACCGTATGACGCAGGTGGTCATAACGGATATTGAGCCGGCTAATATTTTTACACACCCTGCACCACAGCCCGGCACGACAGTCGCCATTATGCAACAAGGCCGCGCCGCTTTGCTTGCGGCCAATATTGAACTGGGCTTGGCTTTATCGGATGATGAAATTGATTATTTAACAGACAGTTTTACTGCATTAGGACGCGATCCTAGTGATGTTGAGCTGATGATGTTTGCACAGGCCAATTCCGAACATTGTCGGCATAAAATATTTAATGCCGACTGGACGATTGATGGCGTAGAGGAAGCTAAGTCTTTATTTAGCATGATTCGTCATACGGCAGAGCAAAGTCCGGAAGGTATTTTATCCGCTTATAGTGATAATGCCTCGGTTGCGAAAGGCTCAACAGCCGCCGTTTTTATGCGTGACCCACACACGGGAGAATATGCCTATACGGAAGAAGATGCACATTTACTAATGAAGGTGGAAACACATAACCACCCCACTGCGATTGCACCACACTCCGGTGCTGCTACCGGTTCAGGCGGGGAAATTCGTGATGAAGGTGCAACAGGGCGTGGTTCTGCTACTAAAGCCGGCCTAACCGGTTTTAGTGTGTCCCATTTAAAAATTCCGGAGTTTGTGCAAGCCTGGGAAACAGATAACGGCAAACCTGAGCGTATTGCCTCGGCTTTAGAGATTATGTTGGACGGCCCGATTGGGGGAGCTGCATTTAATAATGAATTTGGTCGGCCTAATATTGCAGGATATTTTCGTAGCTTTGAACAAGTGGTTGCCGGGGCTGAGGGAGAGAGTTTACGCGGTTATCATAAGCCG
>JALSIU010000144.1 GCA_026989715.1 Methylomonas sp. | reverse complement strand
ATTGACTAGCCCGGTACATTAAAAAAGCATGCAAAGCCTCAGACCCTGGGTTGCGATCTGCTGTTTGGATGTCAGAGAGTTTTCCGCCTGCTGCAACAAAATCGTGTTCCAAAATTTCGTAGTCACGATGCTCTTCTTTAGCATGACTAATAACGGTGGACCTAACATCAGCAAACTCACGATCAAAACTTGAAGCGCAACGCGAAATCCAGCGAGAACCCTCTATCACTTGTTGCCTCAAATTCTTTAGCAGCTTATGGTAGTCTTCAATGGTAAATTGACCTTGCTCTAAACGGCGGATTATTGGAACCCTTCCCAGTCGTCTTTCAAAATCAAACCATACACGCAATAAGCCCTGCAAACATGCTTGCCCTTGTTCGGTAAGTACTTCGTTGTTAGCCATAGTTATTCATCACTCATTTATTTCATTAACGACTGTAAGTTTCATATAAACTGTGTTGAATCGACCACTCTCTGGCACCATGCAAAAAATCACATCACCTTCTTTGTAAGTTTGAGTACGCCGAAATTCATCCAGCATAATTAAGATTGAAGCACAGCCAGTATTACCTCGCGTGGTTAGGTTGGAATACCACTTTTCATAAGGGACAGTCGCCCCTGCTACTTCCAACATATCATGAATTTTACTCCGAAAATAATTGGAAGAATAATGGCACAACAGGTGATCAATTTCGCTTACCTTTACAAGTCCTTCGTCAACTAAGCGTAAAAAACCATCTACACCAACTTTAACAATGTTTTCTAACAACCTTACATCTTGTCGAATGAGCAAAGCTCCTTCCGCTTCAGCCTCGGCATAGGTTGAGTAATCCTGCCAAGTTTTAGTTTGAGTATTATCTTGTGGTAGGCCTACACTCATACAAACAGGATAAGAATCAGCATGCGAAAAGCCACGAATCCAGTCAATACGAAAGCAAGTATCTCGTGGCCTTGTTTCTAGCAATAAAGAACCTGCACCATCTGATAGCATAAAGCGTAAAAACTCTGCATTAAAGTCGAGCTTTTTATCACCATTAACATCAGCCGCTTCATAATGACTCGCTTTAAATAATCGAGAAGTCAGCTCGCTAGCGATAACTAAAGCATTGCTGTGTTCATCGGCTTTAAGGCTAGTAAAGGCACTTTTTAAAGCCATCATTGAACTAGAGCAAATGCCATGACTGGTTTGTAACTCAACATCAGATAGCTCAATATCAGCCTGTACCATACTACCAAAACCCGGCAGGATCATGTCGCCTTGACTGGTTGCACAGCTCAACATTTGTATTTGTTGCTTAGCAACATAGCTTTGGTTTAAGCAATCTAAACCCGCTTTAGCTGCTATCTGACTGTTGCTTATCGTGGTTGTATGATGCTTATCAATGGCGTAATGGCGCGTCTTAATCCCATTCGATTTGAGAATACGCCTTTTTAAGCGACTCGGCTTTCCATAGATTTCACCTAAAATTTCTTCAATTTGATCATTTTCAACAGGGGCTCCAGGTAAATAATGCCCCGTACTTGTTATAAAAACGTCATTCATTAGGTTTGCCATGCTGTAGTTGGTATTTTAAACAACGGATATTTTCTTCAACATACGGAAGGATACCTACACAAAACGTAAATATCATGTAATACCATATATAATTATCACCGCCATGACTATGGTCTATTGGAACAAAGTTCATTTGTCCCTGCCAATCTAAAGAAACTAATTTAAGCACTATTGGCCAGTTAATAACGGCAATAATCGAAATCATAAACAAAGGTAATGTTGCTAAATAATTGTGCGCGTGTGTCTCCCAAATAGTGATCTCTCTTTTTGTTGATGCATAGGCCACATCCCAATGGGCTACTGACTCATGTAAGACTAAGAAAAACAAACAAATAAGTAAAATCAGAACATTCACTTGAAAAAGCAAGCACAATAGAATTGGCAAACCAATTTGAACCCCCATCAACGAGTGCATCAAAGACTCTTTCAAACCTGATGTCGACTCGATATGGCTTGCCCGATGACACATCCAATCAATAAAACCTGCTATTCCCCACAAAGGCAGAAACAAATAAAGTAACAAGTTAATAAGTAAGTCGCTATTTTCCATCGTACCCCAACCACTAGGATTAAAAATATTTATTGTATCACTAGTCTCCCGGCAAGTATCACGACCTTGTTCGCTTATTTAGCTTAAAAGCAAGTGCAATGTTTACAGACATATGACGCAAGACCTTTACACGAGTCGGAAAGCGAGCAAACCATAGCATTAGTCTTAGATCTCATAGGTGTTGATAATGGTGGTGAATAATTTTTAGCCTGCAGTCTCTTAAACCGTATGCATTGCAAACAAAAATCCTGTTAAGGTCAGCCAAGAGATTAAGTGAAAAGTCAGTGCAAACTTATCTCGCTTAATCAAGTCATCGGGGTGGATACTGCTCCATCGTATAAAGAGACTTTGCAGCTCAAAACCCTCAAGAAAAAGACTCTCTGGGAACACGTCTCAAGCAGTTGACAGGTATCAGCCTACAGGAATCTACCCTATTAGAGATAAAATTTATTTTAGCGCTAATGATGGCAAGGTTATTATGAGCCTTATGTAAGTAATGGGACAACTGTAGGTACTTATCGCATAAAAGATGTCAATCCTAATGGCGGCTTTAGGTATTCGTGGTTTCTGTTTATTTCTGGTAGTAACCATGTATATTTTAAAGGTAATTCTTGGACAGGCATTTGGAAGACTGATGGTACTGTAGCAAGCACTGAACAGTTGACAGGTGATATTAAAAGTTACGATGGGTCATATCTAACTACGGTAGGGGAAGCTGGCACAAAGATTACTTTAAATACACACCCTAAGCCCCCCCCCCCCCCCCCCCCCCCCCCCATCCATCC
>JALSIU010000143.1 GCA_026989715.1 Methylomonas sp. | reverse complement strand
TAATGGCTCTTTTATTTTCGGGGCCGATACTGATATGGATGGGATTGTTTTGGCCATAAAAATAGAGGCTATCAAATGGTAAGTGTTTAATAATCCATTGCGCTAATATTAATGAGTTAATATTTTTGGCGTAAAAATCACAGGCAAATCCTTCGCGTTTGCAAATAGGCTTGTTTTTTGAGTTGAGTTCATAACCTGCATGTTGATCCAGTTGTGGGGCTATACCGGGTTTAGGCTTTTTTTTAATGTGCTGAAGCAGCTCATTAGAGCAAAAACCATAAGTAATTTTAATTTCCCCAAAGTGCTCCACAACAGGGTCAAGTATTGTTGTTGCTATTTCTTTAATGGCGGCAATCGTTCTAGGGTCTGTAGGGGTATTTATAAGCTGAGTTTTATTTTGCGTTGTACCGCAGTGAATAAAATCAATGTATTTAAAATGTTTGCTACAGTTTTTTAGCGGGTCAAAATTTGACATGATGCATAAATTTATCTTGCCTTATTTTCTTGTACCTGAACTTGGCTCTATTTTTCTTAGTGAGAGTTATGCATATCAATAATTTCAGTGGCGATTTTTTTTTCAGCTTGTGCGTCATCATTACGCAAGGCTTCAATATTTTGTAAGTAAGTATCATCAATATCGCCGGTGATATATTGGTGATCGAAGCAAGACGTGTCGAATTTTTCGATGTCAGGGTTACCTGCCCGGACAGAGTCAACTAAATCCTCTAAGTCTTGGTAAATCATTTTATCAGCCCCAATGGCAGTACAGATTTCATCTTCATTACGGTTATGGGCAATCAGCTCATGTGCTGCCGGCATATCAATACCATAGACATTAGGGTAGCGTACTGCGGGAGCGGCGGAGGCAAAATAGACTTTTTTGGCGCCGGCATCTCTTGCCATTTGGATGATTTGTTCGGAGGTGGTGCCGCGCACAATAGAGTCATCGACTAGCAGGACATTTTTGCCTTCAAATTCTAAATCAATGGCATTGAGTTTTTGACGTACAGATTTTTGGCGTAGTTGTTGGCCCGGCATAATAAAGGTGCGGCCGATATACCGATTTTTGATAAAGCCTTCGCGATATTTAATGCCTAGTGTATTGGCCATTTGCAAGGCGGAGGTGCGGCTGGTGTCAGGGATGGGAATGACCACATCAATATCATGCTCTGGCCATTCTTTTATGATTTTAGCGGCTAGTTTGTCGCCCATGCGTAAACGCGCTTTATAGACGGATATTTTGTCAATAATGGAGTCAGGGCGGGCAAAGTAAACATATTCAAAAATACATGGGCAATGGTCGGTTTTTTCGGCACATTGCTGTGTGTATATTTGTTCATCTTCGGTGATAAAAATAGCTTCGCCGGGGGCAATATCACGGATGATTTTATAGCCGAGTACATCAAATGCAACACTTTCGGAGGCAATCATAAATTCCGTGCCTTGCTCTGATTGGCGTTGGCCAAAGGCGATAGGGCGAATGCCATGCGGGTCGCGAAAACCGATGATGCCGATATTGGGAATCATGATAACCACGGCATAAGCCCCTTTACAGCGGCGATGTACGCCTTGTACGGCTTTGAAAATATCGTCTTGGTTTAAGTCGAGCTTGCCCAGTTGTTGTAGTTCATGCGCAAAAATATTTAATAAGACTTCAGAGTCGGAGTTGGTGTTTAAATGTCGCTGGTCTTCAATAAAAAGTTCTTTTTTGAGCTGTTCTGTGTTGGTTAGGTTGCCGTTATGCGCTAAAGTGAGGCCAAACGGTGAGTTGACGTAAAAGGGTTGTGCTTCGGATGAGCTGGAGCAGCCGGCGGTTGGGTAGCGTACATGCGCAATTCCCATTTTGCCTTTTAGTTTTACCATTTGTTCGGTGCTAAAGACATCACGGGTCAGTCCGTTATCTTTGCGTAAATGTAAACGTCCGTTTTCACATGTGACAATGCCGGCGGCATCTTGGCCTCTATGTTGGAGCACTGTGAGTGCATCATAAAGGTCTTGATTTACATTTTGATGGGAAACGATTCCCGCAATACCACACATTTTATTACCTTTGTCTTATATTGAATGTTACGAATTAGTTATAACTTAACTTGTCAGCAAAATCATCTGGGATATGGTCACGCAACCAGACGGCTAATGCTTGAAATTGAGGAATGAGTTGTGATTCTTGCCACCAAGGGCTCTCCGGAAGAGGCGTTAGTCCTGCCAGCATTACTAAAATCACGACTAAAATAGCACCACGTGCGGCACCAAAGACTAAGCCTGCCAAGCGGTCGGTGCCTGTTAGTCCTGTTTTGCTGATGAGTGCGCTGAGCAGATAGTTAATAATGGCACCGAGTATTAAGGTGAGTATAAACAGGCTAATAAAAGCTGTGGCAATTCTGACGCTAGGAATGGCAATCGCGTTTGTTAAAAGTTCGGCCAATTGTGAGCTAAAGGTCAGTCCGACCCAAGAGGCCACTCCCCAAGTCACTAAGGCAAACGCTTCTTTAATAAGCCCTCGGAAGAGGCCTATTATCATGGAGATTGCAATTAAGCCAATCATGGCATAGTCTATCCAAATCATATGCTTACCTATTCAGAAACTAACATTGTTTTCACTTTATAGAGAGCTTCTAGTTGTTGTTGTGCTTTTACGGCGCGTGCTTTATCTATTTCGGGGCCTACGCGTAAGCGGTATAGGGTGATGCCTTTGCTATTGGTGATTGAGTCAACATAGGCGGTAAATTTGTTTTTACGCAATTTGTCACGGAAATCTTGCGCATTTTGTTTGTGGCTGAAACTACCTACTTGAATAACCCAACTTTTTAAGTCGCTGTCTTTGGCGGATTGGACAATGGTTTCTGCTTGAATTTTTATTTTAGCAGGTATTGGCCGAGATAATACTGCTTGCTGATTTTTGGGAATGGTGTCTAGTAAATCTTGCATGCCATTATCCGGCTCTTTGGGGAGAGATAATTCATTGGTGTAGTTATCGGCATCCGGTACCGGGTTGTCAAATAGCATGGGCACAAAAATAGCGGCAAGAGCCGTTATCACGGTTGCACCGACAATACGTTGTTTTAAGGTTTCATTCATCCTATTTTCCTGATAAATCGCTAAAAAGGTTTAGGTATTCCGATACGAGAAAAAAAGAGCCAAACACTAAAACGAGGCCATTATCATTTTGTGCATTAGTTTTGGCAGCTTGAAAAGTACTGATAAAGTCATTGAAGTGAAAGCTGACCTGTGGGATGTTGCATTGTCTGAAAGCCTCGGCCAAGTCTTCTTTTTGGCTGGCGCGTGGGTTATGCAAAGGCGAGATATACCAATGTTTTACAATAGCTTGCATGGGCATGATAACGCCTTGCTTATCTTTGTCATTCATTAGGGTGAAAACGGCATGCACAGGCTTTGTCGGGAAAGCGGCTTGTAAATAATCTGCTAAGGCTTGTGCGGCTTGTGCATTGTGGCTGACATCTAATAATACGGTTGGTTCGGTTTGTATGACTTGAAATCTGCCAGGTAAATAGGCCGTTTGTAGGCCTTGTTTAATAGCTTGTATGGAGACCGGAATCTTATTTTGCAACGTTTGGATGGCCATTAAGACGGCTGCTGCATTACGGTATTGGTGTGTGCCTTTTAGTTGCGGTAAGGGGAGGGCGTTGAGTTGTTGTTCTGTGCTGTGCCATGACCAGTTGCTTGTTTGTTGTTGGTAGCCAAACTCATGGCCAATGCGTGCGATAGGGGCGTGTATTTTATGAGCCTGTTCAATAAGTGATTGCGGTGGCTGTGGGTCGCTGATAATGGCGGTAATATGTGGGCGAAAAATGCCTGCTTTTTCAAAACCGATGGCTTCACGCGTTTTACCTAGCCAAGCGGTATGATCGAGGCTGATGCTGGTAACCAAAGTTGCATCAGGATCAATAATATTGACGGCATCTAAGCGCCCACCTAAACCGACTTCTAATAGCTGAATATCTAAGTCGGCACGTGCAAAAATATCTAATGCGGCTAAGGTGCTAAATTCAAAATAACTTAGCGAAATATTTTCTCTGACCGCTTCAATTCTTGTGAAGGCGGTGCAAATGAGATCATCACTAACAGGTATACCATTTATTTTGATGCGCTCGTTATATTGGGTGATGTGCGGTGAGGTGTAGGCACCGACACGTAAACCTTGAGCACGATAAATGGCATCTAAAAAAGCAATACTTGAGCCTTTACCGTTGGTGCCGGCAACCGTGATGGTGATGGGTTGTTTATTGCCGGGTGTTAAGCGTTGCCTTACTTGCGCCACTCGCTCTAAACCTAAGTCTATACTTTTTGGGTGTAGTGTTTCTTGCCAGTCCAACCAACCTTTTAGGGTGTCAAAGTGCATAAGAGGGAAAAGAGATAGATTTTAAGTCAGCGTGTGATAAGGAGCTTATCCCTTTGCTTATTTTTTATATTGCAATAAGCAAAGGGTGTGATACTTGTGTTTTATGCGGGGCGGTTAGCCATCAGAATGTTGAGAATGGAACTCAATTTTTCACGAATTTCGCGTCGGTCGATAATCATATCAATCGCGCCGTGTTCTTGCAAAAATTCACTGCGCTGAAAGCCTTCCGGCAACTTTTCGCGTACTGTTTGTTCGATAACTCGAGGGCCTGCAAAACCAATTAATGCTTTAGGTTCGGCAACATTAATATCACCTAGCATGGCTAGACTCGCCGAAACACCGCCCATAGTGGGGTCGGTCATAAAGGAGACATAGGGCAAACCTGCATTGGATAATTTGGTTAATGCGGCACTGGTTTTAGCCATTTGGAATAAAGAAAACAGCGATTCTTGCATGCGCGCGCCTCCACTAGCGGTAAAGACAATAAACGGTGCGCCTATTTCAATACTTTTATTGACTCCCCGTACAAACCGCTCTCCGACAACAGAGCCCATAGACCCCCCCATAAAACCAAAATCAAAGGCTGCAACGACAATAGGTTTGTTTTGCAAAGTACCGCTCATAACGACTAACGCATCAGTTTCTTTGGTTTTCTTTTGTGCTTGCGAAATGCGATCTTTATATTTTTTGCTATCTTTGAATTTTAAAGGGTCGAGCGGTTTTAGGTGGTCGGCAATTTCTTCACGGCCTTCAGTATCCAAAAATAAATCGATACGTCGGCGTGCACTAATGCGCATGTGGTGGTCACATTTAGGGCAGACATTGGCGTTTTTTTCTAGCTCGCTATTATATAAAATGGCATTACAGGCTGAACATTTATTCCATAGACCTTCAGGGACAGCCGTTTTTTTGCTGTCAGAATCTTTTTTCATAATAGTCGAGGGGACTAATTTTTCAAACCAACTCATAATATGCTCCGCTGTTAATCTTGGGTATCCATGGCTAAACGCATGGATTTTAATAATTCGATGATTTCTTGCTTGGCCGTTGCAGGGGCTTCTAAATTGGCTTCTATTTTACTGATTAAAGCACTGCCGACGACGACTGCATCACCTAAGCCGGCAATTGTTTGTGCTGTTTCTGCATCTTTGATGCCAAAGCCAATACCGACGGGCAGTTTGGTATTGGCGCGTATATCAAGCAACTTTTTTTCAACATCACTGGTATCTAAATGTCCTGCACCGGTGACACCTTTTACCGAGACATAATAAAGGAAGCCGCTACCGACAGCGTCCATTTTTTTAATTCTGTCGATGCTGCTATTAGGTGCTAATAAAAAGATTTGATCTATATTATGCTGATTGAGTAAACCCGCGCATTCTTGTGCTTCTTCGGGGGGCAGGTCAACGGTTAATACGCCGTCAACACCTGCTTGTTCGGCCGCCTTGGCAAATTCGGTATAGCCCATTGCTTCTACGGGGTTAGCATAGCCCATCAGCACAACGGGTGTTTCTTGATTGTTTTCTCTAAATTCAGTGACAACTGCTAAAGTGCGCCGTAAACTCATTTTATGCGCTAAAGCACGTTCACTAGCACGTTGAATAACTGGCCCATCAGCCATTGGATCAGAAAAAGGGACACCTAGTTCAATAACATCTGCACCTGCCGCGACCATGGCATGCATCATGGGGACGGTGAAGTCGGGGGTAGGGTCGCCTGCGGTAATAAAAGGGATAAGTGCTTTATGGCCTGATTTTTTAAATTCGGCAAATTTGGTTGTTAAGCGGCTCATATTTTAATTCCTTCACGCTCAGCCATCGTGTGCATGTCTTTGTCGCCACGGCCTGATAAGTTAACAATCAGTATGTCATCTTGTTGCATAGTGGGTGCTAATTTTAAAGTGTAAGCCATTGCATGGCTAGATTCTAAAGCAGGAATAATACCTTCCATTTTGGTGAGGGCATGAAAGCCTTCTAAAGCTTCCTCATCGGTGATGCTGACATATTCTGCACGGCCTATATCTTTGAGCCATGAATGTTCAGGGCCGACTCCGGGATAATCTAAACCAGCAGAAATAGAGTGGGTTTCGATAATTTCACCATCATCATCTTCCATTAAATAGGTGCGGTTACCATGTAAAATACCAGGACGACCTGCGCAGAGAGGAGCTGAATGCCTCCCTGTTTCTATGCCGTCACCGGCGGCTTCAACCCCTATCATTTTAACCTCGGCATCATTAATAAATGGATGGAATAAGCCTATGGCATTAGAGCCACCACCTATACAAGCCACTAAAGCATTTGGTAGTTTGCCGGTTTGTTTTAAACATTGTTGTTTTGCTTCGCGGCCAATAATGGACTGAAAATCTCTGACCATGGCAGGGTAAGGCGCAGGCCCTGCAGCGGTTCCGATAATATAGAAAGTATTATCGACATTGGTGACCCAATCGCGAATGGCTTCGTTAAGTGCGTCTTTGAGTGTTTTTGAGCCGGAGCTAACCGAAACGACCGTTGCGCCTAATAATTGCATACGATATACATTGAGTGCTTGTCGAGCAATATCTACAGCACCCATATACACAACACATTCCAAGCCAAGACGTGCACAAACGGTTGCGGTGGCAACGCCGTGTTGCCCTGCGCCGGTTTCGGCAATAATACGCGTTTTTCCCATACGTTTGGCTAATAAGATTTGACCAATGGTATTGTTGATTTTATGCGCACCCGTATGGTTTAGGTCTTCGCGTTTAAGGTAAATTTGCGCACCACCCAGTTCACGGCTCCAGCGTTCAGCATGATACAGTGGAGAGGGACGACCGACATAGTGCTGGAAGTCTTTGTCCAGTTCAGCCATAAAGTCGGCATCTGTCATATATTTTTGGTAGGCCGTATTGAGCTCTTCGACGGCAGGGATTAATGTTTCCGCTACAAATAAGCCGCCATAAGGGCCAAAATGTCCCCGTTCATCAGGCATATTGTATAAATCAGTTGTTTCTGTCACTTAGGTAAACCTCAGTTAAAAATGCTGCTATTTTATTATTATCTTTTATGCCTTTAGATGCTTCTACGCCACTACTGACATCAAGTGCATAAGGGTGTACATGTTGAATTGCTTTGCGTGCATTGTGCACAGTTAGCCCACCTGCAAGAATAATGGGCAAATCACAGTGGCTAGGAATTAAATCCCAATCAAATTTTTCACCTGTCCCCCCCGGTACCCCGGCATGGTAGGCATCTAGCAATAAACCTGCCGCATCATGATATTCAGTACTTAAGGCCTTTATGTCGGTGTTGGCTTGCATTCTGATGGCCTTGAGATAAGGCTTGTCGTAAATGCGGCATTGCTCTGCCGTTTCATTGCCATGAAATTGCAGGATATCAATGGGCAACTGTTTAATGGTGTCGGCTATTTGTTGCGTGTCGGCATTGACAAATAGAGCAACAACACTTGTAAAGGCAGGTAATGCGGCAATAATTTCTTGTGCGCGATGTAGGGAGACATGTCTAGGGCTAGGTGGGTAAAACACGAGTCCGATAGCATCAACACCGGCTTTTGCTGCAAAAACGGCTTGTTCAGTGTTGGTAAAACCGCAAATTTTGACGCGTGTTCGTTGCATGGTGTCGCTTATTTTATTGAAATCAGATTAAGCAGTAAATCGCGATAGAATATCATACTGACATACTCCCTTGAAGAGAAGAAATGCTCTGCTTGTCATATTTACAGTGTATAAGTGATTAAAGGTATAAAATATGGGCGGTTAATCATTATTTGTCGGTATAAAATATTCACATTACCTTAATGCGGAGGGTGCTCATGACCGTCATGGTGGTGCGCTGTATCATGGCTATGTGTCTGTGGTTTGAGTGCTTCATGTGCATGAGTCGCTGTGGTATGTTCGTGGTCATGTTCATGTGCTGTCATTGCGTCATGCTGATGTACTTGCTGAGGCTCGGACATTTTTTGCATGACAGGCGCAATGGCAACGCCATGTTGGTAAACCATAAAGCCGCCTAAATCTGCCCCGAATGTTAAGAGGATGACTAATAGTGTTGACAGGCTAAAATAGCCATAAGTTTTTTTTAGGAGAAAATCTTCCGCTGCAAAGAAACGACGTATGGATAAGGTGAGCGCAATTAAAGTAACGGCAATACCCAATGCTTGGTGGCGTAACATAATGGCATGAGTGACCTCATTATGAGGCACTGAATACGCCGCTTGGAAGCCGGCAATAACGGTTAAAATTGCACTGCCCGTGCCAATATAAAGTAGCGGCGTACCCAATGCACGCCATTTGGGCTTGTTAATCAAGCCGCCTAGCGTATCGGTACAGAAAAAAAGTATCAACAGCGCGATTGGAAAATGAACCAGTAATGGATGAATGTTATCAAGGGCGGCAATGCCCGGAAAAAAAGCGGCAAAAATTTCTGTTCCACTTTTTGTTGTTAAAGATTCTATAAAGGTTAAAAAGGATTCAAGGCCTTTCATGGCTCCTATATCACTGTGACCTGCGCCATGTACTTGCGGAAGCATTGTAAAGAATAAATCAATCATGTGTCTTGTCAAAAAATTAGTATTCGTTTGGGGGATAATTGCATTATACGGTTATTAGAGGCGAGTATTCAATTGTGCCGGCAGAGCAGACGTGTAAATAATTGAATTTAGGGATTTTGTGTAATCAGCTTGGGGTGTCCTTGGGAAATAGTAAAATGAAGGGGCAGGATGAGGCTTTAGGTGGCGGCATATGAAAATATAATATTGAGTTCAATGATTATAAAACGCTATAATATTTCGTTTTTATTGAGGAATTGTTTGTGACGCAACATATTTATCATGCAATTGATCGCAATCAATTTGCTAAGGATCTGGATGATATTCGTAAGGACGTTTTACGTGATGTGGGGATGGAAGATTTCCGGCATTTAAAAAAAATAGAGCGTTGGGGGCGAATTTGTTCAGCGATTGGTTATGGAACGGCGTGGATTATTCCTAATCCGATTTCTGCTTACTTGATTAGCCAAGGTAATGTGACGCGGTGGACGACCATTGCACATCATGTTACACATCGCGCGTATGATAAAATTGCAGGAATTCCAAAACATTATACCAGCAAGGGGTTTGCTAAGGGGAAGCGTCGTTATATTGACTGGTTGGAGTGGATGCTACCTGAAGCATGGGATAAAGAACATAATGATTTGCATCATTATAATCTGGGTGAGCAGGCTGACCCTGATCAAGTCGAATATAATACCGCAGATTTTAGAGCGATTAATATGCCGCAATGGGTACGTTATTTATTCCTTGGGGTGATGGCTTGTACATGGAAGGCTATTTATTATGCACCTTCGACGCTAGTTGAATTGCAACGGGCACGTGATAAGAAAGAAGGTAAAGAACCGGTGGATTATCCGCGCATAGATATATGGAATCCAATGAAGCCGGTAGGATATGATTTATGGACAAAATGTTTATTGCCTTATATCTCCATTCGTTTTGTACTGATACCGTTATTGTTTATTCCGGTAGGGATTGTGACAGCTATGGGAGGGGCAGTTGCGGCAACGAATGTTTTGCTTAATTCTCTTTTAGCAGAGGTGTTTACTAATTTGCATACATTTTTGGTGATTGGTACCAATCATGTAGGGGATGACTTATATCTTTTTGATGAAAAGGCGGATAATAAAGGTGAGTTTTATTTACGCCAAATATTTGGGTCAACTAATTTTACGACAGGGACTGATCGTGTTGATTTTTTGCAGGGTTGGCTGAATTATCAAATTGAGCATCACATTTGGCCGGATATGCCTTTGAGTCGCTATCATATTGCACAACCTAGGGTAAAAGCTTTATGTGAACAATATGGCATACCTTATTGTCAAGAATCTGTTTTTAAGCGATTGAAAAAGACTTTAGATGTGATGACGGGTAAAACGTCTATGATGAAGCCTTTGCCGGCGAATTGATTTGTGAAATAAAATTAAATTTGCATCTTTAATATGCGATGCAATGCGGGAAGAGAGCCTACTTTTAAGTGAGGGGCTTGATATAATCAAAATTATAAAAAAATCTTAATGACCGCACCTTGAAAATTCAGTAGAATTCAAACGATGATTCGATTTTTTCGAATAGTGATAATCACAATTATATTATTTCATAACGGGATGGGTCGCAAGGCTCCTCCCGTTTTGTACATTTAAGGTGGCTAATTTGAATAAACCTGCATTATTAATGTTGGAGGATGGGACAGTTTTTCAGGGTGTGTCGATAGGCGCAGATGGCTGTTCAGCTGGTGAGGTGGTGTTTAATACATCCATGACAGGTTATCAGGAAATCCTCAGTGATCCTTCCTATGCCAAGCAAATTATAACATTGACGTACCCGCATATTGGTAATGTGGGGACTAATGATGAGGATAATGAAGCGGCAACTGTCTTTGCCAGTGGCTTAATTATCCGTGATTTACCGATAATGGCGAGTAATTTTCGTTCAGAACAAACATTATCCGCTTATTTGCAAGCTAATAATGTTGTCGCTATCGCTGAGATTGATACACGCCAATTAACACGTATTTTGCGTGATAAAGGGGCGCAACGAGGGTGTATTATTGCTGGTGATAATATTGAGGAGGATTTGGCGAAAAATGCGATTGCTGCCTTTCCAGGCTTGAAAGGCATGGACTTGGCAAAAGAGGTCACAACTGCAGAAATCTATGAGTGGACTGAAAACACATGGAATTTACAACAAGGTCATACGCCTGCTGAAAATTTAACAAAACATGTGGTGGCTTATGATTTTGGAGTTAAGCGCAATATTTTACGCTTACTTGCTAATCGCGGTTGTCGAGTCACCGTTGTCCCTGCAACAACCCCTGCTGCTGATGTTTTGGCAATGCAGCCTGATGGTGTGTTTTTATCTAATGGGCCGGGTGATCCGGAGCCTTGTACTTATGCTATTAGCGCCATTCAGACCATTTTAGAGAAAAAGATACCGGTATTTGGTATTTGTTTGGGACATCAATTATTGGCTCTGGCTTGTGGTGCGCAAACGGAAAAAATGAAGTTTGGTCATCATGGTGCTAACCATCCTGTGCAAGAAAAAGCAACCGGTCGAGTGATGATTAGTAGTCAAAATCATGGTTTTGCAGTAGATGCAAAAACGTTACCTGACAATGTGAGTGCAACTTATCATTCTTTATTCGATGGTAGTTTGCAAGGTATTGCACGGACTGATATTCCTGCGATGAGTTTTCAGGGACACCCTGAGGCAAGTCCTGGGCCGCATGATGTAGAATCATTATTTGATGATTTTATGGACATGATGCAGACAGCTAACTAATAATAGAGTTTAAAACGAATATGCCAAAAAGAACCGACATAAAATCCATTTTATTATTAGGCGCAGGCCCTATTGTGATTGGTCAAGCTTGTGAGTTTGATTATTCAGGCACTCAGGCTTGTAAAGCACTGCGCGAAGAAGGCTACCGCATTATTCTGGTCAATTCTAATCCTGCGACGATTATGACAGACCCTGATATGGCGGATGCAATTTATATAGAGCCTATCGACTGGCAAACGGTCGAAAAAATTATTGCCAAAGAAAAACCTGATGCGGTATTGCCGACGATGGGCGGGCAAACTGCCTTAAATTGTGCATTAGATTTAGATAAACACGGCGTATTAGAAAAATACGGTGTGGAAATGATTGGCGCGACTAAAGAAGCCATTAATATGGCTGAAGACAGAGAATTATTTAATCAGGCCATGGGTCGCTTGGGGTTTGAAGTCGCACGTTCAAAAACAGCACACTCAATGGAAGAGGCTTTTGCTGCGCAAGCAGAGGTCGGTTATCCAACGGTCATTCGTCCTTCCTTTACTATGGGAGGCAGTGGTGGCGGGATTGCTTATAATAAAGAAGAGTTTATTGAAATTTGTGAGCGTGGTTTGTATTTATCACCCACTGATGAATTACTCATTGAAGAGTCGGTGCTGGGGTGGAAAGAATATGAAATGGAAGTGGTACGTGATACTAATGACAACTGTATTATCGTGTGTTCCATTGAAAATTTTGATCCGATGGGGGTGCATACGGGAGATTCGATTACCGTTGCGCCTGCGCAGACTTTAACCGATAAAGAATATCAAATTTTAAGAAATGTCTCTTTGGCCGTTTTACGCGAAATTGGTGTTGATACCGGTGGTTCTAATGTGCAGGTAGCGATTAACCCTGCTGATGGTCGCATGGTTGTGATTGAGATGAATCCGCGTGTATCACGCTCTTCTGCATTGGCCTCTAAAGCCACCGGTTTTCCGATTGCCAAAGTGGCTGCAAAATTAGCAGTAGGCTATACGCTGGATGAATTGAAAAATGAAATTACAGGCGGAGCAACGCCTGCTTCATTTGAGCCAAGTATTGATTATGTGGTCACGAAAGTGCCACGTTTTACCTTTGAGAAATTTCCTCAAGCAGATGACCGTCTGACAACGCAAATGAAGTCAGTAGGTGAGGTGATGGCCATTGGGCGTACTTTCCAAGAGTCTTTGCAAAAAGCATTGCGTGGGCTTGAAATTGGTGTTGATGGTTTGGATGAAATTGTGGACTTTTCCGAGCCTAATGCTGAAGATATTATGCAGCGAGAAATGCGTCACCCAGGACCTACGCGCCTATGGTATGTTGCTGATGCATTCCGTAGCGGCATGTCATTTGAGGATGTGCATGAAGCCAGTAAAATTGACCCTTGGTTTTTAGCGCAGGTTGAAGATTTGGTGTTGACTGAAAAATCTTTAGCGAGTAAAACCTTGGCAACCTTAAAAGAAGGTGAGCTATTTAAGCTCAAGCAAAAAGGTTTTTCGGACGCGCGTTTGGCAAAATTGTTAGAAACTAAAGAATCGGCGATTCGTAAGACTCGGCATCAGCTAGATATACGCCCTGTGTATAAGCGCATTGATTCCTGTGCGGCAGAATTTTCTTCGGATACGGCGTATTTATATTCAACTTATGAACATGAATGCGAGGCACGTACCTCTGATAAAGAAAAAATCATCATTTTAGGCGGTGGCCCAAATCGTATTGGCCAAGGTATCGAATTTGATTACTGTTGTGTGCATGCGGCATTAGCTTTGCGTGAAGAAGGCTATGAAACCATTATGATCAACTGTAACCCGGAAACGGTTTCGACAGACTTTGATACCTCAGATCGCTTATATTTTGAGTCTTTAACCTTAGAAGATGTATTAGAAATTATTGATTTAGAACAGCCTAAAGGGGTTATTGTGCAGTACGGTGGACAAACACCCTTGAAATTGGCACGTGCTTTAGAAGCGGCTGGTGCACCTATTATTGGGACATCACCTGATGCAATTGATTTGGCAGAGGATCGTGAACGCTTCCAGAAGTTATTGGAAAAACTGAATTTAAAACAACCGCCGAATGCAACCGCGCGTTCAACTGAGCAAGCCATTAATGCGGCAAAAGATTTAGGTTATCCATTAGTCGTGCGTCCCTCTTATGTATTGGGTGGTCGAGCTATGGAAATCGTTTATAACGAGGAAGGCTTACAACGCTATATGAAAGAGGCGGTGAGCGTTTCTAATGATTCACCGGTGCTTTTAGATCGTTTTCTCGATGATGCTATCGAAATGGATGTTGATGCCATTTATGATGGTGAAACATTATTAATTGGTGGTTTAATGCAGCATGTGGAGCAGGCAGGGGTGCATTCGGGCGATTCAGCTTGCTCGATTCCACCTTATGATTTAGCTGAGCATTTACAAGACCAGTTACGCGTGCAAGTGACACAAATGGCCGAAGCTTTAGGCGTTCGCGGCTTGATGAATACCCAGTTTGCGATTCAAGGTGAAACGATTTATGTGTTAGAGGTTAACCCTAGAGCATCCCGTACGGCTCCTTTTGTGTCTAAAGCAACAGGTTATCCTTTGGCGAAAATTGCGGCACTATGTATGGCAGGCAAGAGTTTGCAAGAGCAAGGCGTGACTAAGGAATGTGTTCCTGATTATTACTCAGTGAAAGAGGCGGTTTTTCCGTTTGTTAAGTTTCCGGGGGTTGATCCATTATTAGGCCCTGAGATGAAGTCAACCGGTGAGGTGATGGGGGTTGGTAAAACATTTGGTGAGGCTTTTGCTAAAGCGCAACGTGCGGCAGGTGTTGATTTAAGTCATAGTGGTAAGGTTCTGATTAGTATTCGCGAAGCAGATAAACCTAAAGTGGTTGAAGTGGCGCGTATGTTAATTGCTAAGCATTATGAAATTGTTGCCACTAAGGGAACCGCTAAAGTACTTGCTACGGCAGGTATTGCTTGTGACATCGTTTATAAAGTCAATGAAGGTCGCCCTAATACGGTAGATATGATTAAAAATGATGAAATTCAATTGATTATTAATACGACAGAAGGTGTAAAAGCGGTGGCAGATTCATTTACCATGCGCAGAGAAGCCTTGCAGCATCATGTGACCTATTATACTACGATGGCGGGTGCTAAGGCGGCGTGTTATGCGATAGGCGAGCTTGATGCAGGCGATGTTAATTGTTTGCAGGATTTGCATAAAAATTTAGTTTAGGAACGAAGGTTTAATTGTCCCGGTACAAATTAATGCAAGATTTTTATTATACTTGTATTAAAAAAGCCGCTTATTAAATCTATTTTTGACGTTACTGTAAAGGCTGACTTAGGTTGGCCTTTATTATTTTTGATAACATTAGAAGAAGTTTGGAGTTATTGATGGACAAAGTACCTTTAACAGTTGTAGGCGCGAATAAGTTACGAGCTGAATTGGAAGAATTAAAAACTGTTACCAGGCCACGTATTGTTGAAGCCATTGCAACAGCAAGAGAACATGGTGATTTAAAAGAGAATGCTGAATACCATGCTGCACGTGAACAACAAAGTTTTGCAGAGGGGCGCATTAATGAAATTGAAGCTAAGTTGGCGAATGCGCAAATTATTGATGTCACCAGTATTGATGCGAAAGGCAAGGTGATTTTTGGTGCGACCGTTGAAATTGAAGATTTGGATTCCGAGAAAAAATTTACTTATCAAATTGTGGGCGTTGATGAGGCCAATATTAAAGAAGGGCGCATTTCTGTCGGCTCTCCTATTGCTAGAGCATTGATTGGTAAAGAGGTGGATGATGTGGTAACCGTTAAAACCCCAGCCGGTGATGTAGATTATGAAATCTTGTCTATTCAGTATATCTAAATGACTATTTAAGAATGAGTTAAAGGCGGGCACCTTGTTTTTGATTATGCAAGGTACTGCCTTTATTAGGTGTGAGCATAAAAAATCAATCCTGAAACCAAATAAAAAATAAGGGAGATTCAGGTATTATTAGGCTCTTATTTTTAGGACTGCTTGAATATGTTGTGACTGTTAAAAACCATATCAGATTTAATCTCTGCGTCGCGGTGCTTGTTTTTGTTTTTTAGGTGTCGCTTCAGGTTTTTTACGGTAAATAACCAGAACTTGGCCTATACTTTGAATGAGTTCGGCTTGGGTCTCGGTACAGATATGCGCCTGAATGTGTTGACGTTCCGTTCTTTCGGCACGAACTTTTATTTTAATGAGCTCGTGGGTATCAAGTGCCGATTCAATTTCCTTGAGTACCGCTTCGGTTAAGCCTGCTTGACCAATCATAACGACCGGTTTTAGAGCGTGTGCTCTTGTTATCATTTGTTTCTGTTGTTCAGAATTCACTCTCGATATATCCTTTCAATAAATAATTAGCATAATTTTACACTAAAATATATGGCGCGTAGTAAAAGTAGTAATCAATGGATGCAAGAGCACCTTAATGATGAGTATGTTAAAAAAGCAAAAGCTTTAGGGTATCGTTCGCGAGCAACGTTTAAATTAGTCGAAATCATCGAAAAAGATAAGTTAATTCAGCCGCATATGAATGTCGTTGACTTAGGGGCAGCACCTGGTGGCTGGTCTGAATATGTACGTCAGGTGGTTGGCAAGAAGCAAAAAGTAATAGGTTTGGATATTTTGGAAATTGAGCCGATAGAGGGGGTTGATTTTATTCAAGGTGACTTTAGAGAGGCTGTCGTTTTTGAAAAATTAAAGACATTATTGGCAGGTGCACCAATACATGTCGTATTATCAGATATGGCACCTAATCTAAGTGGTAATAAAGCAATTGATCAGCCAAGTGCTATGTATTTATGTGAGTTAGCTTTAGAAACGGCACAAACTGTTTTGGTTGAAGGTGGGGCTTTTTTGGTGAAAGTATTTCAAGGAAGCGGTTTTGATGCTTATAAACAGCAAGTTGCCGAATCGTTTGATAAAGTGCTGATTAGAAAACCAAAGTCATCCAGAGCGCGTAGTAATGAGGTTTATATTTTAGCTAAGGGCTTTAAAAAGCAATAAAATGCCCTAATTGTTATTTTATGATTATAAGGACTGAGAATTTTATAAAACCCTCAGCCCTAAGGCTTTGTTTTAAATATTTAACAAACATGGCAGTGAATCCGGCAACATGCATGTTGGTGCATTTACTCTATTTTTTTATAAGGACTGTTCCGGTCAGAGGCGTAAAAGTTGAACGATATGTTTAAAAATATAATTTTATGGGTTGTCATTGCCATGGTATTGATGTCCGTATTTAATAATTTTGGCCCACGTGGGACAGGGCAGAAATCAGTGCTTTCCTACTCGCAATTTATAGATGCCGTTAAAGCGGGGCAGATTCAAGATGTTATCTTGGATGATGAGAATGGCATTAGAGGGCATTTGCAAGGGGGTGAAAAATTTAGCTCTTACGCACCTAATGACCCGCATTTAGTGGATGATTTATTGGCTAATGGTGTGGAAATTAAAGCGCAACCTGCTGCTGAAGAGTCCATGTTAATGCAGATTTTTATTTCTTGGTTTCCCATGTTATTGCTGATTGGCGTGTGGGTATTTTTTATGCGCCAAATGCAAGGCGGTATGGGAGGCAAAGGCGGCCCTATGAGCTTTGGTAAAAGCAAAGCACGCATGCTGGAAGAAGATCAAATCAAAGTGACTTTTGCTGATGTTGCAGGTTGTGATGAGGCCAAAGAAGAAGTTGAAGAAATGGTCGATTTTCTAAAAGACCCTTCTAAATATCAAAAGTTAGGCGGTAAAATTCCACGAGGCGCTTTAATGGTAGGCCCGCCAGGTACCGGGAAAACATTATTGGCTCGTGCCATTGCCGGTGAAGCAAAAGTGCCTTTTTTTACTATTTCAGGTTCTGATTTTGTGGAAATGTTCGTTGGGGTGGGTGCTTCACGAGTTAGGGATATGTTTGAACAGGCTAAGCGTCATGCGCCTTGTATTATTTTTATTGATGAAATTGATGCTGTTGGTCGACAACGTGGTGCAGGTCTTGGTGGTGGCAATGATGAGCGCGAGCAAACCTTGAACCAGCTATTAGTTGAAATGGATGGTTTTGAAGGCAATGAAGGCGTGATTGTGATTGCTGCAACGAATAGGCCGGATGTTTTAGATGCCGCTTTATTGCGTCCCGGTCGATTTGACCGTCAAGTCACGGTGAGTTTGCCGGATATTAAAGGGCGCGAAAGAATCTTATCGGTACATATGGGAAAAGTGCCTGCTGCTGATGATGTTGAATTAAAATATATTGCCCAAGGGACGCCAGGTTTTTCGGGTGCTGATTTAGCCAACTTAGTGAATGAAGCCGCTTTGAATGCAGCGAGAATGAATAAACGCTTAGTTAGTATGATTGACTTGGAAAAAGCAAAAGATAAGCTTATTATGGGTGCGGAAAGACGCTCTATGGTCATGGATGAAAAAGAGAAAAAAATGACAGCTTATCATGAGGCAGGGCATGCTATTGTAGGGAAGATTGTGCCCGAACATGATGCCGTTTATAAAGTCAGCATTATGCCACGCGGTCGTGCGTTAGGTGTGACCATGTTTTTGCCGGAAAAAGAGCAATACAGTGCGAGTAAACGCAAGCTAGATAGTATGATTTCTAGCCTATATGGCGGGCGTATTGCTGAAGAGCAGATTTTTGGTTGGGAGCAAGTTTCAACAGGGGCTTCTAATGATATTGAGCGCGCGACCGAATTAGCCAGAAATATGGTAACTAAATGGGGCTTGTCGCAGCGTTTAGGGCCATTAGCTTATAGTGAAGAAGAAGGCGAGGTATTTTTGGGGCGTTCGGTCACACAGCATAAAAGTGTTGCGGATGAAACATCACATACTATTGATGAGGAGATACGTTCAATTATTGATCGTAACTATGAACGTGCTGAGAAAATCTTAAAAGAAAATGAAGATATTTTGCATGCCATGGCGGCGGCATTAATAAAATATGAAACTATAGATAAAGACCAGATTGATGATTTAATGGCACGTCGAGCTGTTAGAGATCCAGATGGCTGGGATGATACGCCACCACCTAATGAAGGCGTTAAAGCGACGAGTATACCATTAAAGAAAGATCCTGAAGTGCCGGGTGCGAATGCGGCAGAGCAGAACGGATAGAAAGACAATTTAGTATACCTATTCAGGTAGGCAATCAATAAGGGAGGGGGCTTTGCTTGCTCCCTTTTTTGTAATGGATAATTAGGAAACAGGTAGATGAAAAAAAAATATTTTGGTACAGATGGAATCCGCGGCACTGTCGGTGAATCACCCATTACTCCGGATTTTTTTCTGAAATTAGGTTGGGCAACGGGGCGGGTTTTTGCTGAAGAGGGTGAGGGCTTTGTTTTGGTGGGTAAGGATACGCGTATTTCGGGTTATATGTTTGAGTCGGCACTAGAAGCAGGGCTTTCGGCAGCCGGCGTTAATACGCGACTGCTAGGCCCCATGCCAACGCCAGGGATTGCTTATTTAACGCAAACATTGCGTGCACAAGCTGGGATTGTTATCAGTGCCTCACATAACCCTTATTATGATAATGGAATTAAGTTTTTTTCTACGGAAGGGACTAAGTTAGCAGATGAGTTAGAACATAAAATTGAATATTATTTGGAGCAAGCGATGACAACGGTTGCCTCTGATAAATTAGGGAAAGCACAGCGGGTATCAGATGCGGCAGGGCGTTATATTGAATTTTGTAAAGCAAGTATACCTGCTAGTATTGACTTTAGTGGACTGAGGGTGGTCGTTGATTGTGCCAATGGCTCGACTTATCATATCGCGCCGCATGTTTTTTCTGAGGTGGGTGCTGAAGTGATTGAAATTGGCACTAACCCAGATGGTTTGAATATCAATGAAAAATGTGGGGCAACCAAGCCTGAGCAGTTGCAGGATGCGGTTATTGAATTTCGCGCTGATCTTGGTATTGCCTTAGATGGTGATGGTGATCGCCTGATTATGGTGGATCATAAAGGGGAAGTGGTCGATGGGGATGAATTAATCTTCATCATTGCAAAAGCACGTAAAGATGCCGGAAAATTAATTGGCCCTGTCATTGGTACATTAATGAGTAATCTGGGAATGGAGCACGCGCTTAAAAAATCAAAAGTAGATTTGTTGCGGGCTAATGTAGGTGACCGTTATGTCATGGAGTTAATGAAAAACCATAATGGTATCTTGGGTGGGGAAGGTTCGGGACATATTATTTGTTTGGATAGGACAACGACCGGTGATGGCATTATTGCTGCCTTGCAAGTATTGGCCGAAATGCATCAAACGGGTAAAAGTTTGTATGAACTCAAATCTGAAATGACTAAATATCCACAAGTTTTAGTCAATGTACGTGTTTCTAAGAAAGTAAATCCTAATGATAATGAAGTTATTCAAAAAGCCGTACAGCTTGTTGAAAAAGAGCTTGGGAATGATGGGCGTGTTTTGTTACGTGCTTCAGGAACCGAGCCATTAATTAGGGTCATGGTTGAAGGTGTAGACCAAGATAAAGTGACCGAATATGCACATCAGTTAGCGGATCAAGTGAAGAATGCAATAACTGCTTGAAATGGTGACTTATAATAGCTATCATAGTCCGTTTAAATTCTGGAGTTTGTGATGCGCCGTGGTTTGGTAATCGGAAACTGGAAAATGAATGTACATCGGCAGAGTGCGGATCAACTGGTTGATGACATTATTGCTGATATGCCTGATGTCAATGCCGATTTGGTGGTGTGTCCTCCTTATTTGTATATTCCTGAGGTGAGTGCACGTATTGCCAATAGCAAACTAATTTGTGGTGCGCAAAATATTGCAGCGCATGCAAAAGGTGCTTATACGGGCGAAATTTCTGGCTCGATGTTGCAAGAATTTGACTGTCAATATGCGATTGTAGGGCATTCTGAGCACCGTAAATATTACTCAGATGATAATGTTGTGGTTGCTAAAAGATATTGTCAAGCGATAGAGTCGGGTATCGTCCCTATTTTAAGTACGGGAGACTCCTTAGCGCAACGAAAGCAGGGTATTACCTTTGAAGTGATTGCCAAGCAGATTGAAGATGTCATTGATATTGCAGGTATTGATAGTTTTCGGCATGCGGTTATTTCATACGAACCGCTATGGGCTATTGGGACCGG
>JALSIU010000142.1 GCA_026989715.1 Methylomonas sp. | reverse complement strand
TTTCAGTCATGTCATTAGTCCTCTTTTAATTTAAAAAATTTTATATAGTCAAGGTTGACTATACCGTATCATTGTTGACTGCCTCATTAAAGGTAGCCTGTTTTTTTAGCAAGCTGCGTCGTATGAGGTTTATCTCTCATACGCTCTGCCTTTACTTTTCTTGACTCAAAGCAGCAGCCAATTTCTTTGCCGGCATATAGCCGGGAAAGACAGTTCCTTGCGGTGTAATCATCATCGGGGTTCCACGTACATCCAACTTTTCCCCTAAGGCCAAATGCTTATCAACCGGGTTATCACACGATTTCATTGGCGGCGGATTATTATTTGATTTAGCGGCAGTTAAAGCCGCATTGCGATCATCGGCACACCAAACAGCAATGGCTTTTTTATAAGAACTTGACCCCTTACCGGCACGCGGAAAAAACAAATACTGTACCGTGATACCCTCGGCTAAATATTGGTCTATCTCTGAATGTAATTTACGACAATAGCCGCAATCTATATCTGTAAAAATATTGATGACATATTTTTGCATGGGTGCCTTAAAAATAATCATCTCTGCCTTAGGTACAGCATTAATTAAAGTTGCGCGCACGCCTCTTAATTTTTCTTCCGTTAAGTCTTTTTTGGCCTCTAAATCAAACATGCGCCCTTGAATAAGATATTTCCCATCTTCCGAGACATAAAATATATTTGTACCCACCATTACTTCGTACAAACCTTTAATCTCTGAAGGCTGAATATTTTCTACGCTTAATGACGGCATTCTTTCTGCCAAAATCTCTTTGAGCTTATTTTTATTTGCCTGTGCAACAGGTGCTAGTAACAGACTCCCCACCAATAAAGCAGATAAACCGCGTTTAATTTTTTTCATAACTATTCCTTTAAGAATCTAACACAAATTTAAAATACGGGGTCAATTAAACGCCTTATCACCCTACTGAAATAACCGTCCTATATCTAAAGTAACGGCTAAAATCATTAATGCTAACAGAGCGGTCATTCCAATCTGCTGAAAGACTATTTGAATATTTTCAGCAACAGGACTGCCCTTTATGGCTTCAATGGCAAACATCAATAAATGGCCGCCATCTAATACAGGAATAGGCAATAAATTTAAAACACCTAAACTCACACTCACAATGGCTAAAAATTTCAAAAATGCAACCAGCCCCATTTCTGCCGACTTGCCTGCATATTGAGCAATGCTAATAGGGCCACTTAAATTATCCACAGAGGCTTTACCAACAAACATATAACCCATCATTTTTAAGGTTGCCAGCGAATAGTACCCCGTTCGCTTTACAGCCGCTACAAAAGCATCGAGTGGATTAAGGGCATATTCAACCATCAATCGCTCACGCAGTCCCTCAGGCACTTGTACACCGACACCAATTTTACCAACAATTTGCTCGTTGCTCACTACACCCTTTGGCGTTAAATCCAGAGACAGCATCACGCCATCGCGCTCGACCTTTACCGACATCGTTTTATCGGCATGTGCCTGCACATATTCAACCCAAGATAGCCAGTCTTTAAAACTTTTCCCATCGGCACTTACAATTAAATCGCCGGTTTGCAAACCGGCTTGTGCGGCCACACTCTCTGCAATAACCTTGCCTACAATGGGAAGAATCGTTGGCTGCCAAGCTCTCAAGCCAAGCTCCTTAATCAGCCGTTCCGGTTCTTGGCTAACCTCTAAAGGAATGACCAAGGTATGCACCGTCATAGCATCATCTGCATTTTTCACTCTAACCGATAAGCCTGCATCAGCATCCATTGCCGCCGCCAATAAGGTTTCCATCGTTTCGCGCCAAGTCCGTGTTTTGATGCCATTTACCGCTACAATTTCTTCACCTTCAACAAAGCCTGCTTGCGCGGCCAAAGTATTGGCGGGCACAACGCCAACAATAGGGCGCATACCGGTTTCGCCCATCATAAACACCAACCAGTATAAAATGACGGCCAACATCAAATTAAAAATAGGACCTGCGGCAACGATAGCAGTCCTTGCCCATAATGGCTGACGATTAAATGCATAAGGCAAATCGGCACTCGCCACCTCTCCTTCACGCTCATCAACCATTTTGACATAACCACCAAGTGGAATAGCAGATAATACGTACTCGGTCGAATCGCTATCTTGCTGAGATTTCCAAATGACCTTACCAAAACCGATTGAAAAGCGCAGGACTTTTACACCGGTTTTTCTGGCAACCCAAAAGTGACCGAACTCATGAATGGCTATCAATAAGCCGATAGCAACGATAAAATAAAATACGGTCTGTAAAATTTCCATTAAACCTCTAATGTTTTAATAATTTGTTCGGCTTGCTCACGTGCCTGCCGGTCAGCCTCAAGAATAAGTGCTAATGTTTTTGCCGGGGTTGCACTAAATTGAGCCATACTCTGCTCAATCACCACAGGAATATCCGTAAATCGTATCTGTTCGTTTAAAAAAGATTCAACGGCAATTTCATTTGCCGCATTTAAGACCGTCGGCATAATACCGCCTGCACTAATGGCTTCCATCGCCAGACGTAGACATGGAAAGCGTTGTAAATCTGCCGGTTCAAAATCCATATGCTGTACACCAAAAATATCTAGTGGTGCTACACCGGAATCAAAACGCTCAGGCCAAGCCATCGCATGAGCAATCGGAATACGCATATCCGGATTTCCCATTTGTGCCAAGACACTGCCATCAATATAATCCACCATCGAGTGAATAATACTTTGCGGATGAATAACCACTTGAATTTGTTCCGGTTGCATATTGAATAACAAACAGGCTTCAATCAGCTCTAAACCTTTATTCATCATCGTGGCCGAATCAACCGATATTTTTCTGCCCATATCCCATTTTGGATGTGCAACAGCTTGGTCGGGTGTCACAGTACTTAGCTCTGCAAGCGGTGTCACCCTAAACGGCCCACCTGAAGCAGTCAATAAAATACGCCTTGCTGTGGGAGCATCATGCCCGGCAGTGTAGTTGGCAGGCATACATTGAAAAATGGCATTATGCTCACTATCAATCGGCAATAACACAGCACCGGAATCTTTTATGGCTTGCATAAAGATATCACCCGACATGACTAATGATTCTTTATTAGCCAATAATACCGTTTTACCCGCTTGTGCCGCCGCCAATGCAGATAATAATCCCGCCGCCCCGACAATGGCCGCCATAACTGAATCCACGCTATCTAGCGTCGCCACTTCTACCAAGGCTTCTGCGCCGATTAAAACCTGCATATCGGCAAGCTCAGTCCCTGCTATTTTAGCCTTAAACTCAGCGCCTTTATCTGCATTCACTACCACCGCATAATGCGGCTTAAACTCAAGACACTGTGCATATAAAGTATCAATATTCGTATTCGCCGTTAAGGCAATCACTTGATATTGATCGGCATGTCGCTTAACGACATCTAAGGTACTAACCCCTATGGAGCCTGTTGCTCCTAATATACAGATACCCTTCATGAGTACATCCACCGTATAAACCAAACACCTGCATAAAATATGGGAATTGCTGCAATCATGCTATCGAGACGATCTAACAAGCCACCATGTCCCGGTAAAATCGTACCGCTATCTTTAACGCCGCGAATGCGCTTAGCCGCGCTAAAAAATAAGTCACCATAAATGGAGACCATTACCGTAATAACCGACAATAAAACAAAGTCAATAATACTTAAAAATGAAAAATTAAAATACAAGGTAAAACACAAACCTATCACAATCGCTGCCGCTACCGCGCCATACATACCTTCCACTGTTTTTCCGGGACTTATTTCAATGGCTAATTTAGTCATGCCAAATTTCTTACCGGCAAAATAAGCACCAATATCTGCCCCCCAAACGAGTAGGAAAAGATATAACGTCATTGCCGGCTCTTCCAAAACAATTAAACGCGATAGAAACAACCAGGCAGAAACTAAAACAAAACCACCCATCAATAGTTTCTTGAATACGCTAAGTTTTATCTCTAATAATTCAGATCCCCCCTTACGAATGCGGAACATCACCCATACCCAAAATAAGACGATAGGAATCATTAGCAACTCAATCAAGCCCGAATAATTTCTAATTTCCGGCCAATTACTCACCTGTGCCAAAGCCTCTAATAATTGCGTCCAAAAATGCAATAACAGCATAGGAACAATCATTGCAAGTAAAAATAATACTTTAACTAATACTGATTTAACATCCGCTAAATTAGCCCACTCCCAAGCTGCCATCAACAAAATAACAGCCCAAAGTAATGAAAAATAAACATGAGGTAATTGAAAAATGGCCAATACCACCAAAGGTGCCAAAATTGAAGCAGTTATAACGCGTTGTAGTAACATATTTTTATTATTAGAAGAGATTATTTAAAAAATAACATGCGCTGCAAACGTCTAATTAACTTGCTGCTCGCATATTTTTAACTTGCTCGCTAGTACGTCCAAAACGACGCTCTCGAGTTAAGAAATCATCAATTGCTTCCTGCATGGTCTGTGCATTAAAATCAGGCCAAAGTTTTTCCGTAAAGTGAAATTCAGCATAAGCGAGTTGCCACAGAAGAAAATTACTAATTCGCTTTTCGCCACCGGTTCTGATAAACAAATCAGGGTCGGGCAGGTCAGGAATAGACAGCGCATTAGCAATCATTGACTCATTAATGTCTTCCGGAGAAAGGTGACCGGCTTTAACTTGTTTAGCAATGGACTGCATAGCTAAGGTCAAATCCCTATGACCACCGTAATTGGCGGCTATGACCAATGTTAGGCCAGTATTATTTTCCGTTTGCCGCTCACTTTCGAGCATTTTTTGTTGTAATTTATCCGAAAACTCACCACGCTCACCAATAAAGCGTAAACGAATATTATTTTTATCCAGGCGATTCACTTCCTTTTGCATAGTCGCCATAAACAGCCCCATGAGCTTAGATACTTCCTCTTTAGGTCGCCGCCAGTTTTCACTGCTAAACGCAAATAAAGTTAATACCTGTATTTTTTGTTCAGCGCAAAACTCAACCACACGTTTTACCGCTTTAACCCCCGCAGGGTGCCCCATCACGCGAGGCAAATGGCGTTGTTGCGCCCAACGGCCATTACCATCCATAATAATGGCGATGTGCTTAGGATAACGCGCCCTATCTATTACTCCTTGTTCAGCTTGCATAGCAATAGCCTATATAGAGAGTAAATCAGCCTCTTTTTCTTCCAAAAGCGTCTCTACCTGTTTGATATATTGATCGGTAATTTTTTGTATCTTTTCTTCACCGGCATGCGCTTCATCTTTAGAAACCATTTTTTCTTTTAAAGCTTCTTTAATTTCTGAATTGGCATCACGACGAATATTACGAATAGAAATACGACCATTTTCAGCTTCTGCTTTAACGATTTTAACCAAATCACGGCGACGTTCTTCTGTCAACATCGGTAAAGGCACGCGAATGACATTACCATTCGTCACAGGGTTTAACCCCAAATCGGAAGACATGATGGCTTTCTCAATGGCTTGCATCATATTCTTTTCCCAAGGTGTTACTGCTAAGGTGCGCGAATCCTCAACCATCACATTAGCAACCTGCGATAAAGGCGTATCAGCACCATAATAAGATACCATCACTTGATCCAGCAAACTAGGGTGGGCACGCCCCGTTCTTATTTTGGTAAAGCTTTTTTTAAGAGCCTCAATACTCTTTGCCATCCTATCGGATGCCTCTTGTTGAATATCATTAATCATTATTATTTTCCTCGCTCTATCAGGGAGCCTATTTCTTCGCCTTGCATTAAACGCATAATGGCCCCCGGCTCAAAAACATTCATTACCCGCATCGGCATATCATTATCACGACACAGTACTAATGCAGTGGTATCCATAACATTCAAGCGTTGATCAAGTGCCTCATCATAAGTTAACTTTGCATAAAAAGTTGCATCTGCAACTTTTTCAGGATCATCTGAATAAACCCCTTTCACCTTAGTTGCCTTAATCATCAATTCCGCATCAATTTCAATGGCACGCAAACTGGCCGCCGAGTCGGTCGTAAAAAAAGGGTTGCCTGTTCCTGCGGCAAAAATAACCACACGCCCTTTATCTAAATGCCGAACCGCACGCCGCCTGATGTAGTCTTCACAAACTTCATTAATTTGCAAAGCACTCATAACCCTAACCGGCTGACCTAAAAACTCCAGTGCATCTTGCATGGCTAAAGCATTAATCACTGTCGCCAGCATGCCCATTTGATCCCCGGTCACTCGGTTTAAACCTTCGGCAGCTTGCTCGGCACCACGTAATATATTGCCGCCACCTATGACTAAACCAACTTGAATGCCTGCATCACATAATTCTTTTATTTCAGTCGCTAAGCGTTTAACGATGTCGGGGTCTATGCTCCCCCCGCTATCACTCATTAGCGCCTCACCACTTAATTTGAGCATAATTCTTTGGCAAATAAGTTTAGTCATAAATACTATCTCTCTAAAGTTAATGATAAAAATGTCACTATATCGACCATGCCAATACCAGCTAATGCAAAGGTATTTAATTGCATCGTTACAGCCACTAAAAAGTCGTGAAAACTATATCTGCATTCACAACACCAACCAGCCAAGAACCTCCTCTACTCAAACGTATATTTCACGCAGTATGAGTGCGTGAAATATACAATTTAGGCAAAACTTTCAGCAATAAAAATTGCTGAAAGTTTTATTCAGACCAGCCTATACAGCGTTAATTTGCGCCATAACTTCTGATGCAAAATCACCTTCATCCTTTTCAATCCCTTCACCCACTTCTAAGCGAATAAAGCGAATGACTTTATTATCTTTCCCTGCGACCAGTTTGCCAACGGTCACTTTATCATCCTTAACAAATGCTTGGCCTTCCAGTGTAATTTCAGCCAAGAATTTTCTGATACGTCCACCAATCATTTTTTCAATAATTTCAGCAGGCTTACCACTTTCTTCAGCTTGAGCAACAAAAATAGCTTTCTCTTTTTCAACCAATGCAGGATCAACATCCGCCTCAGAAACACAAACCGGTTTGCTAGCTGCAATATGCATAGCCACATCTTTAGCCAGTGCATCATCTGCTTTCGCTAAATCAACTAATACACCGATTTTCTCACCGTGCAAGTAAAACCCTGTACCGCCTTCGCTTGCAACCCGTTGAAAACGTCTTAAGCTGATATTTTCACCTAATTTAGCAATCAAACCACGACGTGTTTCATCAATGGTTTTACCATCAGCCAATTTCAACTCATACGCCTCATCAACCGTGCTAACATCTGCTGCCAAAATTGCCTCTGCAGCAGCATTCACAAAGTCTTTAAACGTATCGCCTTTGGCAACAAAATCAGTTTCACAGTTAATATCAATAATCACTGCATTTTTAGTATCTGCACTTTGGGCAACAGCAACACGCCCTTCAGCCGCAATACGCCCTGATTTTTTATCTGCTTTTGCCAAACCTGCTTTACGCATGTTTTCAATTGCCAACTCCATATCACCGTCAGCCGCAGCCAACGCTTTTTTACATTCCATCATGCCTGAACCCGTTCTTCCACGGAGTTCTTTAACCATTGCAGCAGAAATACTCATGCTTTTAATACCTTACTTTTCTTTAATTCTATAAAAACGCCCCCGAATGGAGGCGTCCAAAAACATCCAACTATCAATCTAGTTGTCAATGCCGTTTATGCGTCAAAATTTAAGTAAAAACTTATTCCGCGCTAGGGGCTTCTTCTTCCACAAACTCATCAGATTTTGCAGCCACATCTAAACGCGCAGCTTTTGCTTCTAAGATTGCAGTCGCAGCGGTTTCAGCATATAAAGAAACCGCACGAATTGAATCATCATTCCCCGGAATAACATAATCAACATCTTTAGGAGAGTTGTTTGTATCCACAACCCCAACTACCGGAATACCTAATTTTTGGGCTTCACTCAATGCATTTTTTTCATAACCGACATCCAGCAAAAAAATCGCATCAGGAATACCGCGCATATCTTTAATACCACCCAAGCTACGCTCCAGTTTTTCCATTTCGCGTTCCATGCCCAATGCTTCTTTTTTACTGAATTTTTGCGCAAGCGAACCATCCGCTTTCATCGCTTCTAACTCTTTTAAACGATTAATTGATTTTTTAATCGTTTTAAAGTTAGTCAGCATTCCGCCTAACCAGCGATGATTAACATACGGCATACCGCAACGTGCCGCTTGCTCAGCCACGACTTTACGCGCAGATTTTTTAGTTCCTACAAATAAAATATTACCTTTATTTGCCGTCATTTGTCCGATGTAGTTCATCGCATCATTAAACAATGGTAGTGTTTTTTCCAAGTTAATAATATGAATTTTACTACGTGCACCAAAAATATAAGGTGCCATTTGCGGGTTCCAATAACGAGTTTGATGTCCAAAGTGAACACCGGCTTCCAACATTTGACGCATTGATACTGCGGCCATTCTTTTCTCCAAGATATATAATTTTCGGATTATGCATCCGAAAGGGTTACGCCACCACCTACCCCAATTGGAAACCAATTTAAAAAATCGGCACCCTACCAACTGTGACGATAGATGTGAGTTTTATTAAATGAACTTATCTTTATACCATATTTATATTCCTACAACAATGAAAAGTCTGTTAAAATTTAAATATCAATATGACTACAAACGACCAACTCCGCTATGTCCATCATTATAAAAAGTGCCAACGAAATCGAAAAAATGCGCATTGCAGGCAAGCTTGCCGCAGACGTATTGGAATTTATTGAGCCTTATATCATCCCCGGCATTACCACCAACGAAATCGACAAGCTTTGCCATGATTATATTGTGGATGTACAACACGCCATTCCAGCCCCACTGAACTATCGCGGCTTTCCAAAATCTATTTGCACCTCTATCAACCATACAGTCTGTCATGGCATTCCCAATGACAAAAAATTAAAGAAAGGCGACATCATCAATGTTGATATTACCGTGATAAAAAATGATTACCATGGCGATACCAGCAAAATGTTCTACGTTGGTGAAGTCAGCCCACATGCCAAACGCCTGTGCAGCATTACTCGGGAATGCCTGATGCTGGCCATTGCCGAAGTTAAACCGGGCTGTACTCTAGGTGATATAGGTTATGTCATTCAAAAACATGCAGAATCCAACCGTTACTCCGTTGTGCGCGAATTTTGTGGCCACGGCATTGGCAATAAATTTCACGAAGAACCGCAAGTATTACATTACGGTAAACGCGGCGAAGGCGCGACACTGGAAGCAGGCATGATTTTAACCATTGAACCAATGATTAATATTGGTAAACGTAATATTAAAGTGCTAAAAGATGGCTGGACTGCCGTCACAAAAGACCGCTCACTCTCTGCACAATGGGAACACACTATTTTAGTCACTGGGACCGGTCATGAGGTTCTGACCTTACGCCAAGAAGAACAATGAACACCGCTAACATACTACGCATCAAGCAAGCCATAAAACAGCACAATGACTCTCTAAAAAACAGCTTCTCACCTAACAAACCCATTCAGGATTTTTTGCACGCAAAATCTAATTTTACCGATAAACTACTGTGTATTCTTTGGCAACAATACATTCAACAAGCCAGCGAGCATTTTGCCATAATTGCCGTAGGAGGTTATGGCCGCCAAGAAATGTTCCCATATTCCGATGTCGATATTCTCATACTCTTCGACAACGACACGCGCGATGCCGATAAGCAACAACTTGAGCAATTATGCACAGCACTTTGGGATACCGGTCTAAAACTAGGCTTAAGCGTACGCAGTAGTGCCGAATGTATTCAGGCCGCACGCGATGACCAAACTATTATGACCAATTTACTGGAATCGCGCTTCATTATCGGCAACCCAGCCATCGCAACAGAACTCAATACATTAATTGGAGACCACCAACTGTGGGCATCAGAAGACTTCTATCGCGCCAAACGCGAAGAGCAAAGCCAACGCTACCATAAATTTAACGACACGGCTTATAACCTAGAACCCAATCTAAAAGAAAACCCCGGCGGCCTACGCGATATTCAAGTAATTGGCTGGATATTTAAATATCACTACAACGCCAACACCCTACACGAACTGATTCACTATAAACTCCTACCACAAGCAGAATATGATGAATTATTTGCCGCCCAAGAACTCTTATGGAAAATTCGCTTTGCCCTGCATTTACAAGCTAATCGCTGTGAAGACAGACTACTCTTTGATTATCAGCGCGATTTAGCTGCTTTCTTTGGCTTTACCGAGCATCAAAATAATGCCGATATAGAGCAATTCATGCAACACTACTTCCGCACAGTGATGCAACTCGAAAGGCTTAATGAGACATTATTACAGTCATTTGATGAGCACTGCCTACCTCATGACGAAAAAACCTATAAAATACAAGTTATTAATGACAAGTTCGACAGTATTGCAGGTTATATTGCCGCCAAAAGCGTCAATATCTTCCAAACACACCCGCGTGCTATTTTAGAGCTGTTCTTACTGCTACAAAAAATCCCCAGCCTCAAAGGCGTTAGAGCAACAACCATCCGCCTGATTCGTAGCAATTTACACCACATCAACGCGCAATTTCGCCAAGACCCACTAGCTCGGCAACTCTTTATCGAAATACTGCGCCAACCGCATACCATTAACCGTGTTTTACGCTTAATGAATCGCTACGGGGTATTAGCCGCTTACCTGCCCAGCTTTGCAAATATTGTCGCACGTATGCAATATGATTTATTTCATATTTACACGGTAGATGAACACACTTTATTTGTTATCCGCAATTTACGCCGCTTTGCCTTAGTCAAACATAACAAAGAACTCCCCTTTTGCAATGATATTTTTCTGCTAATCTCCAAACCCTATATCTTATATATTGCCGCCCTATTCCACGATATTGCCAAAGGCAAACCTGGCAGCCATTCAGAACTCGGCGCGGTCATTGTGCAGCAGTTTTGCATTGACCATAAAATATCAGAACACAACACCAAACTGATTACTTGGCTGGTCAAAAATCATTTAATCATGTCTTCAACGGCACAACACAAAGATATTAGCGACCCGGATGTCATTCACGAATTTGCCGCGCAAGTGGGCAATGCAGAATACCTAAATTACCTCTATTTGCTCACTGTTGCCGATATTCGCGCCACCAACCCAAAACTGTGGACATCATGGAAAGATTCTCTGCTAAAAGAACTGTATATTTCAGCACTCAACGCCCTAAGGCGTGGTCTAGAAAACCCAGTCAAGCAACAAGACACCATCAAGCAAACACAAGCAGAAGCACGCCAAGAACTCTTGCAAAAAGGACTCTCTAGCAATAATATCGCAACGGCATGGCAACATATTAGCCCCGATTATTTTTTGCGCTATTACCCTGATGAAATCGTCTGGCATACGCTTGCCATCCATGCCGCAACAGATAAAAGTTTACCGCTGATTTTGTTACGCCCACAAAACCAGCGCGGCAGTGCCGAAATTTTTATCTATGCCCATCATAATCGTGAAGACTTTATCTTTTCCCGCACAACATCGGCACTTGACAACCTAGGACTTACCATCTTAGATGCACGCATTATTACCGCCAAAGACCAATACACACTCAACAGTTTTCAAGTACTAGAACAATCTGGCACACCTATTAGCGACTTAGGTAGAGAAGTGCATATCTGTGCCATTATCAAGCAACACCTTAGTTCCGCACACAAATTGCCGCAAAAAAACCTACACCACCAATCTCGCCAAGCCATCCATTTCCCTATTCGCACCCAAGTCTATTTTCATGACGACCCTCAAGGACGCTACAATATTCTGGAATTAGTCACTACCGACCACCCCGGCCTATTAGCCAAAATCGGTAAAATATTTAGGGAACATCATTTTAATATCGTCAGTGCAAAAATCACAACGATTGGCAGTCGCGCCGAAGATATGTTTTTTCTCACCACGCAGGACAAACAGCTTATCAACACCGAACAGCAACAACATTTTATTGAACAACTGCAACAAACCCTAACAGAAGGGTAAAATAATCTTATGGCCACCAATCAAACCATCCGCTTTCAACTGCACTTGTCAGCTGAGCAATACCTAAAAGTCTATCAAGGACTGGCTAACAATATCATCACCGTAGCGGATGATGGCCGCCGCATTGCCTTCCCTGCGCAAAATATCAAACCATTCCTTACACATGATGGCATAAATGGCTATTTTGAAATGGAATTGACACCTGCAAATAAATTTGTCTCTATTAGAAAAATGGCTTAAAGTGCATCAAATTCAATATTCTGCGCGCCGTTCAATACCATAAAATGCTTACCACGCGACCTGGAAATAAGCGTTACGCCTGAGAGTTGCGCCATTTCCAGCCCCATTTGCGTGGCTCCTGAGCGTGAGAGTAAAATAGGAATACCCATTTGTGAGACTTTGATGACCATTTCCGAGGTTAAGCGTCCTGTGGTATAAAAAATCTTATTGTCGCCAGTAATATCATTGAGCCACATATGTCCCGCAATGGCATCAACCGCATTGTGTCGCCCTACGTCTTCGACAAATAATTCTAGCTGATCGCCTGCATATAAAGCACAACCATGCACTGCGCCTGCCTTTTTATACACTTCATTATGCGCTTTCACTGAGTCCAGCAGTGCATATAAAGTAGATTGACGCACATGATTTTCTGGGACGCGAATTTTTTGCAACTTTTCCATTAAGCGTCCAAATACCGTGCCTTGTCCACAGCCTGTTGTCACGGTTCGGCGTTGCATTTGCTCTGAAAAATCACTGGCTTCTCCAGCGGTGACAACGGCGACCGATTCGGTTTCCCAATCAACTTGCACGACTTTAATTTCCGCAATCTCTTCAAAAAAGCCTTGGTTTTTCAAATAGCCTAAGGTCAATATTTCAGGGTGCGAGCCAATTGTCATTAAGGTGACAATTTCTTGTTTATCCACATAAATGGTCATGGCACGTTCCCCCACTAATTGGATTTCGCGCGCTTGCCCTGTTTCATCTATACCGATGGTGGCTTTAGCGACACTTAACCCTGCATCAGTCATTTCCGGTTGCATCATCACTCCTTATTCGCTAATTCATTTAATTCTGCCAAGGTATTAATATTGGCAAAGTATTCAGGATGGGCACTTAAATCGACTTTCACCCAATAATGCCGGTCAAACCAGCGATCAATTTTACGCTCTCCAGAGGCTAAGTATTGTTGCAGACTGGTTTGCAATGAGGCTTTTAAGACCATAAACACAGGGTGAATACGTTCGCCATCAAAGGCAACGGCAATATCTGCATCCAGTCGCTCGCGCTCAGTTAATAAACGTTGCAAGCCTGCACTCGTCATAAAAGGCGAGTCACAAGGCATTACTAATAGTACCTGATTGCTGCAATGATTTAATGCAGCGGCAACACCTGCTAAAGGCCCGGCAAAATCAGCATTTTCGTCAGTAATAACAGGGTATGAGAAGTGTTGATATTGCTCAATATTACGATTAGCATTAATAAACAATTCCCCAACCACTGGCGCAATCGCTTGTATTGCATAGCTAATCATGGGCTGCTCTTTAAAATTTACCAAGCCTTTATCTTGTTGCTGCATACGACGCGCCAAGCCGCCCGCTAAGATAACGCCACTTACTTTTGTTTGCTTATTCATAAATGCTAAAATATGTCATGAACCAAATTGTCATTCTAAAATACCTTTATCTCATTCTTGTTAGCCTATTATTTGCTGGCTGCACTACAACACCGGCAGGCGAGTATGTACCATTCTATCAGGCTAGTACCGAAAAACCTTATGCAGACGTGCTGGCTGAATTAGAAATTGCCATTTCCGAGCATAATTTTAGAATCACAGGGCATAGCCGAGTGGGTAAAGTGATTCGAGAGCGCGGCACTGTAGATTTTCCCGAGTATGATACCTTACAATTTTGCAATTTAACGCATGCGAAAACCTTATTGCAAATGTCACCACATGCCGTACGCTTTATGCCCTGTAATATAGTCACTTATCAATATCAAGGCAAAACCATTGTACGCACTCATCTGATGCCGACTGATTCAGATAATGCAGAACTCAATGCTTTTGCGACAAAAATGAACCAAAAACTCAAAGACATTGTTGATTTTGCCGTTGAGTAACCTCCCTGCTAAGTACATTTTTCACTATGGACTATTTAATTTGGAATTTTGATCCTGTATTAGCCAGCTTTAGTCATCTGCGCATACACTGGTATGGTGCACTGTTTGCTTTGGCACTGTTAAGCAACTATCTGTTTATGCATTGGGTTTATGCGCGTGAATTTAATGATACCGATGATGTCGATCGCTTGCTATGGTATTGCATGGGCGGCACAGTTATTGGCGCAAGATTGGCACATGTTTTATTTTATAATTTTACTTATTATGCCGCCAATCCCAGTAAAATTATTGCGGTTTGGGAAGGTGGGTTAGCGAGTCATGGCGGTGTGCTAGGCGTGTTAATCGCGCTTTATATTTATCAACGTAAAGCAAGTTTTAATTATTTTTGGATATTAGATAGAGCGGCAATTGCCGCAGCCTTTAGCGGGTGCTTAATTCGTATCGGTAATTTTTTAAATTCAGAAATTGCAGGTACAGTCACCGATGTGCCTTGGGCGGTTATTTTTCAACGTATTGATACGTTGCCACGGCACCCGGTACAGTTATATGAAGCTGCCAGTTACCTCTGCATTTCTGCTTTTTTACTAACCCTTTACATCAAAAGCCCTAGCTTCAACCTTAATGGGCGATTATGTGCATGGTTTTTAATTCTTATTTTTAGCACGCGATTTTTTTTAGAGACCTACAAAGTAAAATTAGTAAGCTATGCACAAGAGCCATTACTCAGCACTGGGCAATGGCTAAGCATTCCTTTTATTCTGGTAGGGCTGGTTATTTTATACCATAACAATACCCGTAATTTATAAGCCCTTACCCCCTTTAGACATCATTGGCACCTGCTCTCTAAAAAGTTCGCTTATCTGTCCTATACTTAAAAGCAATTGCTTAGCGAATAAGCACAACAAGACAAAGCCCTGCCCCCTCAAAATGAGCTTAGCTTAGCTTTTCATGACTCAAAAACACCAGCGCAGAATACAGATATGGCCTTTCTTAACCAAACCGACAAATACCTACTCAGCTTCCTCTTATTTTTAATGCTTCCCATGACCGGTGATGCCGCACAAACCCACTATAACGATACCGAGTGGTCAACAGCCAATCAACAAACACTCACCTCACCTAGTAGCACGCCCTTGGCATCCGACACGCAACAAGCCCAAAAACAAATCGCCGCTTCCCCCATTGCGCCACAAGGCTTCAGCGAATTGCCTTACGATATTGTGATTTGGGATACGGATTCAAAAACAAATGATGATATATGGAAATCCGTCGCTAGTAGTGATGAACAGCCCTTACTACATTTTTTCCAAGAGCTTTCCATTACCAGGATCGTCAACCCTTTCAGTACGAACGAGAAAGACCAGCTTAATGACTATACAGAGCTTTGGAATCCAAATGTTGAGCCTTACGAAGCACCTTTAGCTTTGCAAATTGAAAACACCAGTGAGTACCTTTCTTTGATGCAGTTTTGGGACGAATATGGAAAAACGGCTCTTACTACTTTATTAGTTTTAACCTTGCTACGCCTGCTTATTGGCCCTATTTATGAAGCGTACAAAGATAAAAAACAACAAAAACTCAAACGCACACTGAAAAAATCTGCGCATCAGCACATACCGGCAAACAACCATACCACAGAATTTAAACCGCTAAATGAGGCTCAAGTACTCTCTAAACAAGGTGACTTAAGCAAAGCAAGCTCTCCTCATAAACACTCATCCGCTACTGCCACCTACTCCAAGAATATTCTGAAACGCCTCCGCAATAAACACCGCAGGAGAACACGTACAACTTCTACGCAACCATTATCACCTCATGGTAGAGCCATTGCTGCAAAACCAAAATCTAAAATGCAACCGCAACAACATAAAAAACATCACACTCGGCGTAGATATAGAAAAAAAACCTCGATATTAAAACAAATGCTTGCCCTTTTCTCTGGCAAACATGAAACCTAAGCACATCTATTACCAGCACTTTTACAAAAAAAAGGCCGCTAACCAGCGACCTTTTTAGGTAAAGCAAAACGAAGGACTGAAAATTTTATAAAACCCGCAACTGACGGTTTCTGTTATGCTCAGCCCTAAGAACTTATTTCAATAAGCCTTGCAACAAGCCATTCAAATTATGTACAAATTCCGCAGGATCATCTAACTGTCCGCCTTCACTCAAAATAGCTTGATCAAATAGAATACGGGTTAAATCAGCAAAACGATCATCATCTTGCTCTTCTTTAAGACGTGTCACCAAAGCATGTTCAGGATTGATTTCAAACACAGGCTTACTACCGCCCATGCCCATCATGCTCATATCTTGACCCGCTTCTTTCATGATGCGTTCCATATTTAAACTCATCGCATCTTGCTCAGTTACCAAACAAGCAGGTGATGTGGTCAAACGATGACTTAACCGCACTTCACTGACTTTATCTTTTAATACGTCTTTAATTTGAGTAATAACCGACTCAAAATCTTTTTCTGCCTCTTCCAGCTCTTTTTTATCTTCTTCAGTATCAAATTTATCTAAATCTAACTGACCTTTAGCAACTGATTGTAGCACTTTACCATCAAAATCGTTTAGGTTAGAGATTAACCACTCATCAACACGGTCAGATAACAAGAGCACTTCAATGCCTTTTTTACGGAAAATTTCTAAATGTGGGCTGTTTTTAGCGGCCGTAAAACTATCGGCCGTTACATAATAGATTTTATCCTGGTCTTCTTTCATACGACTGATGTAGTCTTCCAGCGAGACATCTTGAGTCGCCGTATCGGTATGAGTTGAGGCAAAACGTAACAATTTAGCGACACGCTCTTTGTTTTTAAAATCCTCAATCGGCCCTTCTTTCATGACATTACCAAACTCAGACCAGAAACTTGCATATTTTTCCGGGGCATTTTTAGCCATGCCTTCTAACAAGCCCAGTACTTTCTTAACTGCACCGGCTTTAATAATATTGATTTTTTTGCTTTGCTGTAACAATTCACGCGATACATTTAATGGCAAGGAATCCGTATCAATGACCCCGCGTACAAAACGTAAATAACGTGGCATGAGCTGTTCAGCATCATCCATAATAAACACTTTACGTACATACAATTTTACGCCATGTTTCGCATCTCTATCCCATAAATCAAAAGGCGCGCGTGCAGGCACATAGAGCAGCATAGTATATTCGTTCGTCCCTTCAACCTTACTATGTACATGAGCTAAAGGATCTTGGAAGTCATGACCGACATGCTTATAAAATTCATTATAATCTTCGTCCGTCAAATCTTCTTTTGATTTCGTCCACATAGCGGACGCACTATTGACCACTTCATCTTCTACTTTAGCCGCTTCGGTTTCATTACCATCCTCATCCGTCACCGCGGGTATTTCTTTTTCCATAATGATTGGTAAAGAAATATGATCAGAGAATTTTTTAATGATACTGCGTAGACGATAACCATCTAAAAATTCAGTTTCTTCCTCTTTTAGATGTAAAACAATATCCGTACCACGGCTTGCTTTTTCAACCGTTTCAATAGTGTATTCACCTTCGCCGGCTGACTCCCATGTCACCGCTTCAGTACTACCCGCTTTACGTGTTGTTAAGGTGACTTTATCGGCAACAATAAAAGCAGAATAAAACCCAACACCAAATTGGCCAATTAATTCGCTATCTTTGGCTTGATCTCCTGTTAGCGAATCAAAAAATTGCTTAGTACCTGACTTGGCAATCGTGCCGATATGCTCTTGCACTTCTTCGCGCGTCATACCGATGCCGTTATCACTAACCGTAATTGTTTTAGCCTCTTTATCAAATGTGACTTTGATTTTTAGCTCACTATCTCCCTCGTAAAGGCCGTCATTTGATAAGGCTTCAAAGCGCAATTTATCCGCAGCATCTGAGGCATTTGAAATTAATTCACGCAAAAATATTTCTTTGTTACTGTACAAAGAGTGAATCATTAAGTTCAATAAGTGCTTAACTTCTGTCTGAAATCCAAGCGTTTCTTTTTTAGCTTCAACGGTCATTTATAAATCCCCTTAAAATAAAATTAATTATGCAAGCGATATTGGGACTTAAGACTACCTTTTCAAGGAAAAAAATAGTATACAATTAATAAAAGCCAAAGAAACTAGCCAAATCTACCCCTTACCCACACCAATATCATGCTAGATTTAAAATCAAAGAATATTTTACTGGTTGAAGACTACCCTGCCATGCGCAAAGCTATCAGGGATACACTTTATTCACTAGAGGTGGAATCACTCGTTGAAGCAGAAAATGGATTCAAAGCCATTGCCGCCATGCAAACCCATAAGTTTGATATCGTCTTATGTGATTATAATTTAGGTGCCGGAAAAAATGGCTTACAAGTGTTAGAAGAATCCCGCTTACGCAAGCTACTTCCTAGTGATGCAGCTTTTATTATGGTAACCGGTGAGCAAGTACAAAGTATGGTATTAAGTGCCATGGATAATAAACCTGATGAATATTTAACCAAACCCTTTACCGCTCAGCTGTTACTTACTCGCTTAGAGCGCACGTTTAAACGCAAATCTTTTTTTAAACAGGTCGATGCCGCAATCAATGACGAAAATTACGCACTGGCCATCAAATACTGTGATAAATTGCTGGCGGATAATCCGGGAAAGTTGCGTACTGCCGCCTTAAAAAAACGCGCGGAACTGGCCATTTATGTACAGGACTACTCAACGGCGCAGCAAATTTACCAAGATATTTTAAACCAAAGAGAATTGAATTGGGCCATGCTAGGACTAGCACAAATTCAATGCCTACAGGGACATAGCGAAGATGCCATTCGTATTTTTCTGGAGATTATTGACAAATACCCCATGACCCTCGAAGCTTATGATTTACTGGCACAGTCCTATGAATTAACCGACCAACACACGGAAGCACAAGCAACACTGCATAAAGCCATCACCCTTGCACCCCAAACCATTTTAAGACAGCGGAAATTAGCTACCATTGCCAATAAAACCGGTGATTTGGAAATAGCTGAGTCTGCTTGTAAGTCTGTTGTTGAGCTAGGAAAATATTCCATACATAAACACGCTAGTGACTTTTCTAATTTAGCGCAAGTATTAAACCAATCAGAAAAAACAGACGACGCCTTGGCAATATTACAAAGCATGCGCACTGAATTCCCTAATGATCCCAGCACAGCATTACGTGCCGCCATTTATGAAGCCGACATTTTTAAAAGTAGAGGCGATACTGAAAAAGCGGAAGCGGCCTTTACAGAAGCATTGGAATTAACGCAACAACACCGGCAAGATTTAGATAAAGAAATTTTATTAGAGATGAGTAAAGCATGCTACCTTAATAAACAAGAGTCTATTGCAGACAAACTATTAGAGCAATTAATAAAAAATCATATCGATGATGATGAATTTATCAATAACATCAATGCAATGCAATGCACTATCGGCTATGAAAACCATGCCGAAGAACTCATTCATACAACTAAAAAACAACTGATTCACATCAATAATGAAGGTGTTAAACTCTATCAACAAGGCCATTTTACCGCCGCAGTGGAATTATTTGCGACAGCTTTTAAATCGATGCCTAATAATAAAACCATAATTTTGAATATGACTAAAATTATGCTGCATGCCATACAAGATGTAGGTTGCACTGAAAAGAATATGACAGAAGCAAAATATTATATTAATAAAGCACAAAAACTAGGCGTTGCCCCATACAAACTTAATGCAATCCAAATGGAATATGCCAAATTGGCACTTAGCTTTAAAAACAGTTTAAAAAAAGATTAATCATTATGCCTAATACCACAATCGCAGCCACTGATTTTGCATCAATACTCGCCGCCTCTGTCCATGATATGAAAAATTCATTATGCACAATACGTGACCTGATTCAGCAACTCAAACAAAGCAATACGACAGATAACCAGCTTATGCAACTCGAATTTGAAGCCAGTCGTATGAATAATAGCCTAATGCACCTGCTTGCGCTTTATAAAATTGAACTGGAAAAATTCAGCTTACAGATTGATGAATACAGTTTAAATGAGGTATTAAATGATATTCAAGCACAACAATCAGCACTATTAGAATTAAGCCAGATTAGCTTAGAAGTTGAATATGATTCTCAGGAGCAACTTTGTTATTGTGACTTTGATTTAATCAGCAATGCCATCGGATCAATACTGAATAATGCACAGCGTTATAGTGAAAAACACGTTATTCTCTCAGCCGGCAATCAGAACGGATATAGCTATTTTTGTATTGAAGACGATGGTGCCGGCTTTCCTGAAAAATTAATGGCCAGCAAAGAAATTGATTTTCATGGTGGTAATACAGGGCTCGGCTTATATTTTGTTTCAATTATTGCCAAATTGCACAGCAATGCAAATAAACAAGGCTATATAGAAACATCCAATACCAGCCGTTTAGGGGGGGCTAAATTTACGTTATTCCTGCCATAATAAAAAGCCCCCCGCTCTACAGTCATCACACTTTTACTTTCTTAAATTAAAGTGCGATGCACTAAATCAAGCCAAATCAAGCCGTTTGTTTACGCCATAAAGTTGCACAAAAACCAAACAACCCAAATCCTAATAAAGCCATTATATTTGGTTCAGGAACAATCGTTTTAGACTTAAACTGACCATTGCCACCTTGTGAATATAAAGGAGATGTGGTGGTAAAAAACGCACTACTAGAGTATTGCGCATCAAACCCCAAAGGTTGCGTTCCTCCCTGGAAATATGATGCCGCTAAACCACCCGTTACATTTTGCAAAGACTGCACAAAACCACTTTCCACAACACCCGTAAAATCTAATGTCCCCATTGTTAGCGAAAGCCATAAGTCACCATCAACAGCCGCATTAACATCTGCTT
>JALSIU010000141.1 GCA_026989715.1 Methylomonas sp. | reverse complement strand
CAAAAACAATCACGGCCACCGGGTTTGCCCCCAACAAATAAACAACCACCACCTTTATCAGCAAAGAAAAAATAATCTCTAGCGGATGAAAGCGCACCGCCGTTGTTGCATCAAAATCTAAATCCGTATGATGCACTTGATGCAAACGCCATAAAGGCATCCATTTATGTGCAATACGGTGCTGGAAATAAATCACCACATCCAGTACTAGCAATGTTATCAACAGCGTCACCCAACCCGGAAGCGGCCATAGATTCAGCAATCCCCAGCCATTTTCCAAAGCATCCAATGCGCATAAATAAACAATGCCACCCACCGTTAAACGCACAACCCCCATATTCAAAACCGCCAAACCCAGATTAACAGGCCAGCGCTGCTTTCTAGTCAAGGTTTGCACCCGCCTAGGTAAAAAATACTCCCAACTAATCATCACTAAAAAAATACCCAGTGATGCCATCAAACGAATACCCGCCTCCATCATCAAAACACCCCATCATTAACCAACATTTATCGTATTGAAAACGCACTGACTGATTTAAAAATATGAATTTTTTGCTTATACATTTTTGTATATTTACGCGACTGCTTTAAGGTTTATTTTCAAGCCTTTCATAATTCTCTGCACAGTATCCCAGCGTGGCTGAGTCTCTCCAGATAAAGCCTTGTATAAACTTTCTCTATTTAACCCTGTTATTTTAGCTAAGTTAGCCATTCCCTTAGTTTTAGCAATATGCCCTAAAGCTACTAAAAAAACACTTGGATCATCATCTGAATATGCCTCATTAAGGTAACTTACCATTTCCTCTTCATTACGAAAGAACTCAACAGGGTTATATGCTTTTAATTCAATAGCCATTATGCCTCCTCAACTAATGTTGCCAACTCTTTGGCTTGTTTAATATCTGTTTTCTGACTAGACTTATCGCCTCCGCAGAGCAATACAACCATTTTATTATTGCGGATTACAAAATAAACACGATAGCCTTTTCCTACAAAAATTCGCATTTCACTGACACCTTGACCAACGGGTTTAATATCACCTAAATTTCCAAGTGTCGCTCTATCCATACGAATGGCAATAGCTTTAACTGCCTGTCTATCTTTTAATTTTTTCATCCAATTAATAAAAATAGGTGTAGTAACGAGCTCATATTTCATATATGCAAATTGTAGATAACTAGCTACAAAAGATAAAGCAAAAGATAATCCCCACAGCTTATTATGCTGTGCTATGATTTTTACATAGGCGCATCGTCAATCAGCAAATATTGCCTGAGCTATCATTTAAGCAAATAGCCATCCATCTTAAAGCCGCCATATTATGGCCTTCTGGCAAAATAATTCCCTAACTGATTTAAAAATATGAAAAATTGGGCTGATAAAATCAAAAAAAACCTTAATTTTCATCACAAATCTGACCTAACCGATGCATGCAATATCGATTTAAATGCAGTTGCAGAGCAGCTCGCACTACAAGATAAAGCAGAAACCGCCGCACTAAACCAGCTCCCCGCTCAAAATGCGATAAGCCCAGATGGTAATGAGCGCGAAGTACATAGCTATTTTGAAACCCGTATGGCCAATATTAACCGCATTGTTAATGATGGTTTAAGTTTTCGCAATACCTCGATAACCGATACGAACCTACAAGATGAGCGGGCACTTATCAACAACCACACCGAACACTCAAAGCTTGCCGTAAAAAGCCTAATGGCACGTGAGTTTCGCTTACTTAAACACCTTAAAACAGACTTAGATGCTATTCGGCAAGAATTTCACCATTTTCAGGCTCAGCACCATCTACAACGCACCCCGCACTACCCAGATTCTCAGCTATTATATATCGCCATTGCATTAGTTTTTTGGCTACTCGAGTCAATCGGTAACGGCTATTTTTTTGCTGAAGGCTCCGAATTAGGCTTACTCGGCGGTATCGGCCAAGCCATTATTATTGCCGCCATCAATATATCTAGTGCGTTTTTATTAATGGGCTGGCTGTTTCGCTATAAAAACCATCGCGCTGTCGGCAAACAAATCGCAGCCTACTTAGGGTTTATCATCTACCTGCTCTGCACACTCGGCTTTAACCTATTAGTTGCTCACTATCGAGAATTTTTCGCCTTACAGCCCGAAGCCGCAGGCAACTTGGCAGTACAGCGTTTTATAGAAAGCCCTTGGCATTTGTCTGAATTTAACTCCTGGATATTATTTGTGATGGGGCTATTATTTAGTGTATTCGCCTTTATTGATGGCTATAAAAGAGAGGATGCCTACCCAGGTTACGGAAAATTGCACAGACGCTTGCAACAACTCCACGAAGAATACGAAGAGCATCGCGATGCTATTGTTGAACAAGTCGAAGAGATACGCCAAGATTTTTTACACAAGCTAGAGGAAATGAAGCAGGCCGTTTTATTAAAACATACCCGTTTAGTGCATTTAGTGGAAGATAAACAAGCCTTTGTTGCTGAATATGAACAAGGGATTGCTAATTTTACTGCCGCGGCCAACGCACTGATCTATCGTTATCGGGATATGAATATGCGCGCCAGACAAACGCCACCACCGCGCTATTTCTCGGAAGATTGGTATTCAAATAATCATTTTGTCATTCGTGGTGCACAGGATGATATTGCCTTAGTTGAACAACAAAAACAGCTTTTTGAAGATTTTCCGCAATATTGCCAGCAAAGAGCCAATGAAATTGAAAAGCTATATGTACAGTTTTTACAGCAATTACAACTTATCGACCCCGATTTTAAGCCCGTAAACACTGACGCCAAGTTAGCTCAAGACCATGCCTAGATACCGCAAAAGAAAACAAGCCACCCAACGCAAAAACCTATTGGGCTTATTGCTGATTCTCTTGGTCTTAATGGCATTGGCCGTATTGGCAATGTTTCGTTATCAATTACAAAATCAGCAATTGGCCTATAACCCTGACACCTTATGCCCCATTGGTGTAGCTAGCCCCAAATATGTCGCGCTGGTTTTTGATAAAAGCGATAGCTACAACAAAGTGCAACAACAATTTCTAAAGCGTTTTTTTGCCAAATTTAAAGCCGAACTTTTACCGGGCACTCGTATTTCCGTTTATGTTATTGATGCCGATAACGATAAAGCCATTGCGCCTGATTTTGTTGTCTGCGCACCGCGTACAGGGGCTGATGCCAGTGCCTTTTACGAGAACCCAAAACATATTCGGCAACGCTGGCAACAAAAATTTGCACAGCCATTGGATCAAGCGATTGCGGGCTTTATGCAACCGAGCCATGCTAAATCATCCCCCATCATGGAAATTTTTCAAACCGTGGCGTTAAGTGCCTTTCCGATTGGTAATGAGTCAGCAGAAAAACAGATTATTCTTATTTCCGATATGCTACAACACACGCCGGAATGGTCACATTATCGCGGCCAAATGGACTT
>JALSIU010000140.1 GCA_026989715.1 Methylomonas sp. | reverse complement strand
CACAGTGAGTTTTTAAATCAATGGAGACATTTTAAAAAAGCCTTGAGTCAGCGTAATGCTTTGTTAAAGATTCGTAGGTTAGGGGAGCTAAATGTTTGGAACCATGAATTACAGCAATACGGTACAATAGTAGCTGATTATCGACAACAATATTTACAGGAGCTGACTCCTATTTTCCTGAAAATTGCCACCCGGTTTTTAGATTTGGATTGCTTAAAGTTGCAACTGTTATCAGGCTGGGAGCAGACGTGTTCTTTGTTGGATAAATTGACAGCCGATTTGGAAAAGGATTTGCGCTATGGTTTTACTCATAGCGGCCCACATCGCGCTGATTTTCAGTTGTTGCTGAATACTCGAAAAGCTAAAGATTTTGTTTCACGCGGGCAGTTGAAATTATTAGTGCTGTCTTTAAAATTGGCGCAAGTACAGCATTTATTGAATGCGGGTTTTCATTCGGGGTGCGTATTAATTGATGATGCGGTGGCAGAGTTGGATTTACCTAGCCGTGCTAAATTGTTGCAGTGTTTAGTGGCAATGGATGTGCAGGTTTTTATGACTGCCACGGAAAAGGATGAGTTTGGTGACTTGAATCATCTTGGTGAATATAAAATGTTTCACGTGAAACAAGGCGGGGTGGTTGAGGTTTGATGTTTCACGTGAAACATTAATCATTCAGGTTAAAATAATGAGGAGAAAATATGCCTGAAATAGCAAGATTTTATGGCATAGTCATAAAGTTGTTTTTTGGAGACCATTCGCCACCGCATTTTTATGTTAGTTGATTAAATAGCAATATGATATTACGCCATTATTAGATAGAGATATGTTTGCTCCATTAAAGGGTTATATTTTGTTTAAGTCGGTACAAGTTGAGCAAGGTGGCTATGCGGTCGTGTGGAATAGCGATGTAGATATTAGTGAATATGAATTATGGCATCATGGGCAGAGAGTTTAGTGGGCACTTTATCTTTACATCCCGTAGGTTTTTTGAGAGCCTCCATTGATTCCCAATGTTTCACGTGAAACATTTAATAAAATATGTAAAACAAACATGTTCCACGTGGAACATACACAATAAGGTTAAACATGAGCGACAATACGGATAATTACGATAGTTCTAATATTAAGGTTTTAAAAGGCTTAGATGCAGTTCGTAAAAGACCTGGTATGTATATTGGTGATACGGATGATGGCACAGGTTTACACCATATGGTTTTTGAAGTGGTGGATAATTCGATTGATGAGGCTTTAGCTGGTTTTTGTAAGCAAGTCACCGTCAGTATCAATGCAGATGGTTCGGTTACTGTTTCCGATGATGGGCGAGGGATTCCTGTTGATATACACCCCGAAGAAGGCCGCTCATCAGCCGAAGTCATCTTAACGGTACTGCATGCAGGCGGTAAGTTTGATGATAACGCCTATAAGGTCTCAGGGGGCTTACATGGGGTAGGTATTTCGGTGGTTAATGCCTTATCAGAAAAATTGGATTTGGAAATTTATAAAAACGGATATGTATACCGGCAAACTTATCGACATGGTGAGCCTGTTGCACCACTAGAAAAAATGGAAGCAACGGATAAGCAAGGAACGCAAGTCACCTTTCTACCAAGCAAAGAGACGTTTACCGATGTTGAATTTCATTATGAAATTTTGGTCAAGCGTTTGCGTGAACTCTCATTTTTAAATTCCGGTGTACGCATTCATGTTAAAGATATGCGCTATGGTAAGGAAGATGTTTTTGAATTTGAAGGCGGCATTAAGGCCTTTGTCGAACATCTGAATAAAAATAAAACGCCTTTATTTCCTGAAGTATTTCATTTTACGGTGGAAAAAGATGGGGTCACTGTTGAAGTAGCGATGCAATGGAATGACTCTTATCAAGAAAATATTTTTTGCTTTACCAATAATATTCCACAGCGTGATGGGGGATCACATTTGGCCGGTTTTCGGGGGGGCTTGACGCGCACGATTAATCAATATATTGAAGCAAATGGCTTGGCAAAAAAGGAAAAAGTCTCAACAACTGGAGATGATGCGCGTGAGGGTTTGACGGCAGTTTTGTCAGTTAAAGTTCCTGATCCTAAATTTTCATCACAAACTAAAGATAAGTTGGTTTCATCAGAAGTGAGACCCTTAGTTGAGTCGGCGATGAATGAGCGTTTAAATGATTTTTTGCAGGAAACGCCGGCGATTGCAAAAATTATTGCAGGAAAAATTATTGAGGCAGCAAGAGCCAGAGATGCCGCTCGTAAAGCCAGAGAGTTAACCCGGCGTAAAACGACATTAGATATTGCCGGTTTACCTGGAAAACTGGCAGATTGTCAGGAAAAAGATCCCGCCTTATCAGAAATATTTATTGTGGAAGGGGATTCGGCGGGAGGTTCAGCCAAGCAAGGGCGAGACCGACGCACGCAAGCGATTTTGCCATTAAAAGGGAAAATCTTAAATGTGGAACGCGCACGTTTTGATCGCATGATTGCATCGGATGAAGTCGGTACTTTGATTACCGCTTTAGGTTGTGGTATCGGTAAAGACGAATATGACCCTGAAAAATTACGTTATCACCGTATTATCATTATGACCGATGCCGATGTTGATGGCTCGCATATCAGAACTTTATTACTGACGTTCTTTTATCGACAAATGCCGGAATTAATCGAGCGGGGGCATATTTACATTGCACAACCGCCATTGTATAAAATCAAAAAAGGTAAGCAAGAGCGTTATGTCAAAGATGACGCCGAATTAAATGCCTATTTGATTCAAATGGCACTGGAAAAAACGCAGTTAATTACCAATAGTGAGACGCCTGCCATTAAAGGCATAGGCCTAGAAAAATTAGCGAATGAATACTTAGGGGTGGAAGAGGTCATCGGGCGTATGGGGCGGCGTTACGATAATGATTTTTTGGAAGAGTTGACCCATGTCACGCCATTAACGCAAGCTGTACAGCAGGATTTGCCACAATTAACAGCTTGGTTTAAGCAAGTAGAGCAGGGCTTAAATACGCGTGTTATTAAGGCGACGTTTAATATCGAACTCGCTTACCGTAGTGCAACAGATTACACGGTCACCATTCACAAAAAAGAGCATGGTGTGGAAAAAATATTTGTTATCGAAGCCCTGTTTTTTAATAGCCAAGACTACAAAAAAATTGCCACTTATGTTGCAGATACGGGGGATTTGTTTAGTAGTGAATCCTTTATGCAAATGGGGGAACGCAAGCAGTTGGTACAAAATTTTAAAGCCGCGTTTAATTGGATGATGCGTGAAGTTAAAAAAGGCCAGCATATCCAGCGTTACAAAGGACTAGGGGAGATGAACCCTGAGCAATTATTTGAAACGACATTAGATGTTAATACACGTGTACTATTACAAGTTAATATTGCCGATGCGGTCGCGGCAGATGAAATCTTTACCACTTTAATGGGGGATG
>JALSIU010000139.1 GCA_026989715.1 Methylomonas sp. | reverse complement strand
ATTCAGCAGTCTTGGTTTTTTACAGGCTTAGGCGTTGATATGAATGTCGCCTCCAACGCCGTTGCTTTATTATTATTCATGCTGGTTTCACCGGTGTTTACGACCTTTATGACCCCTATCAGTGCATACTTTCAACGTAAATTTGAATTTGAAGCGGATGATTTTGCCGCCGAACATGCACAAGCCGGTAAATTAATCAGCGGCTTAGTAAAACTGTATGAAGAAAATGCCAGCACCTTAACGCCGGATCCCTTATTTTCTGCATTTCATTACAGCCACCCTCCAGCCGCCATTCGTATCGCCCATTTAGAACCTAAACTCTAACAGGCATGCCAACGCTTTTAGTGGCTCCCTATTGCCGCCACTAAAAGCCCCATATTCCATGAAAAGCTAATTTATATATCTCAATGACCGACCTCCACACAGGGCTCGTTATCTCTCATCTAGGCAAAGGCATAGCGGTTGAAGTAAACGATGCAATCATTCTTTGTCAAACGCGCCGAAAAATAGCAACAGTTGCCGCCGGTGATAAAGTAAAACTAACGCTTGTTGCCGAAGGCCAAGGGCGTATCGAAGAGCTTCTTCCACGTCACTCCTTATTAGAACGTCCCAATAAAGGCCATAAAACCCGACCGGTAGCGGCCAATATTGACCAAGTATTTGTTGTCTTTGCACTAGAGCCTTTTTGTGATTTCTTACTGATTGATCAATATCTTGCCATTTGTGAAAACCGCAATATTGATGCCCTACTCATTTTTAATAAATCCGACTTACCCACGTCAGAACCTATAGAGCAAGAACTCAAAAATTACCTAGCATTAGGTTACCCATTATTTCGCGTCAGTGCCATTGAAAATAGCGGTATGGATACCTTAAAACAAGCCCTCCGCAATAAAACCAGCATCTTTACGGGACAGTCCGGTGTCGGTAAATCATCACTAACCAATACCATCATTCCTGATAAAGACCTAAAAACCAATACCGTTTCGGCTATCACTAAGCACGGTAGGCATACAACCACAGCAGCAACGCTCTATCATTTGCCAAATGGCGGTGATTTAATTGATAGCCCAGGGGTTGCCATTTTTGGCTTAGCAGGCTTAAGTGAAAATCAGCTAGCGCATGGGTTTAGAGAGTTTCAACCCTATATAGACCAGTGTCGATTCAATGATTGCCGACATGTCGTCGATAAAGGCTGTGCAGTCCGTCAGGCAATGGAAACAGGAGACATCTCCGCCGCACGCTACCAGCGATTTTTAAAGTTACGTGAAAAAATGTCCATACCTTAAAAATAAGACGTTATGCCTTATCGCTATTGGCTATATTGTTTGATTTTCCTAAATAAATAAGCCCCATACGCGGGCTAGGTTGAACAATGCCGGTTGCTGCAATTTTTTGTGCGCACCGCTCACAACTGAGCAAACTTAAGCCCAGTTGCGCCTGATGGCTGAGCAATACACTTAGCATGACATATTCACTGACTGCCAGTATCACAAAATATCCTTGCTCACCTTTTAGCAACACCTGTTGCACCCCACCAAACTTTATCGCTTGCATACCTCGTTTGGCATATGCAAACAAGGCCGTCGTCATTGCCGCAGCACGCGCCTCATCTAATTCTACGGGGAATGCCGTCTTCTGAGTCGCCATTAACAAGCCATCACGCGATATAATCATTGAGGCCTGAAAGCCCGTCGCGGAAGCCTGCAATTCAGCCAATATGTCGACTAATAACGCTTTAGCAAGTACCATAATCTATCGCCCAAATCATGCAAGAGCGACCTATTATACTAAAACTGAAGCCCACACACCCAGCCAGACTTCATCAACTCAGGCAAATAACCGTACCGGTCAAATTTGTAAAGGCTTGCCATCGACTCGCCTTGTACGATACGTTGCAACAAATCATAGAGACTCTCTTCTATCTTAATCAACTCCAGCGTATAAACTTGCCTTACAATGCAATAAAACTCAGGCACTTTAGGTATCAACATTTTATCGAGTGGCTCGCACTTTTGCCCCCCATCCCATAAAAGTGCCACAGCATAATGCGCCTGCATCACCCTTATATCAGGGGCAAGCAAGAAAGAAACGTCCTCAAATTGCGGCACACTTAAATCAAAAAATACCTCAAAATCAAATTCAGGCCGAGGTTCAGCAAAATACACTTGGTACTGTAAGCACTCTAAACGCGCCACCTCTTTTAAATAAGGAAAACCCCGCAATGCACTCACTTGCAGACTCTGCATAAATATAAAATCTGGAAAACCTTCGCCAAATACGACCAAATCCAGATAGCGCGCAGGAAATTGTGCAATATAATGCTCAGCTATTTGCGTAAAATACGACTCTCCTATCAATTGCAAACACATAGGATAAGCCGATACTAAATACTGATGCAGCAATCTTTGTCTTTTAGTATGATAAAAATCTAGCTTTTGGGTGGCCGATAAACTCATATCATCGCCAAAAGACTGTAAGCAAGCATCCAGTATAGTATTGACACGTTGTGGGCTCATGGGTGCTTTGGGGTATATCATCAAACTCATACAAAAAACGGCTTAATCAAAAAAGAAATACTAACACTTATATTAATGCGTTATATAGCCTATTTTTTTATTATTTTTACACAAGTGAATTACCACTCATAGCAATAATTGCACTATAATTTAAAAAAATTATTTATATTACAATATACTAAACTATTATTACGCCAATAAAAATGTAACGATTTAGGTGCAAAATTAAACTTATCACACCCTTTATTTTATCTTTTCTCCTGACTACCTATACTATTTCTAGCGCATGTGCAACTGAACCACCTCAGCTCATGTTAGCAAAGGTATTTAGGCCGAGCATTGATGTCAATCAATATTGGATTAGCGAAAAACTAGATGGCGTGCGCGCACGCTGGAACGGTCAATTTTTAATCTCCCGAGGCGGCCGCCGCCTCCCGGCACCGCAATGGTTTATTGCAGGCTTTCCTAAACAAGCATTAGATGGCGAGCTTTGGATTGCGAGAGGAAAATACCAGCAAACCATGGCCATTATTAGCCAACACAAACCCCATAACGGCTGGCAAAAAATTAAATTTATGCTCTTTGATTTACCCAAGCACCCAGGCACATTCAGCGAACGCATTGCCGCCATGCAGATATTAACCGCACAAACTGACAGCCCTTATCTAGCCGTTATTAAGCAATTTCAACTATCATCGTCGGCAGCACTCATGCAATACTTAGACAACATAACGCAACAAGGTGCGGAAGGGCTGATGCTACACCATAAAATGGCTCACTATCAACCGGGCAGAAGCAAGCAACTATTCAAATTAAAAAAATTTACCGATGCCGATGCAACCGTCATAGGCTACCGAGCAGGCAAAGGAAAATTCACAGGGCAAATGGGAGCCGTTCAAGTCAAAGATAGCTTTGGCAAAATT
>JALSIU010000138.1 GCA_026989715.1 Methylomonas sp. | reverse complement strand
TAGAGCAGCTGGTGGATCGGCATGGCACCGGGCGTATTTTATTTCGTAATTCAAGGCAAACTATTCAAGGGTTTCCACAGCGACAATTTTATGAATATCCGCTGACAAATGATGCGATAGTAGAGACTGATGCGATTTATTTAGATTGGTTAGTGACACAGTTACAGGTATTGGAAGGGCAACAGGTGTTGCTGATTTGTCAGCAGGCTGAGACGGTCATACATTTACAGCACAGCTTGCGTAACCGGCATGCTATTCAGGCGGCTGCTTTTCATGAAGGCATGAGCATTATTGAGCGTGACCGAGCGGCGGCGTATTTTGCAGACTCGGAAATGCAAGTGCAAATATTGCTGTGTTCTGAAATCGGTAGTGAAGGGCGTAATTTTCAGTTTGTGCATCATCTTATTTTATTCGATTTGCCGGAAAATCCAGATTTATTACAGCAACGAATTGGTCGCCTAGATCGTATAGGGCAGCAACATACTATTCAAATTCATGTGCCTTATATTGTGGCGAGTAAACAGCATAGTTTATGTCGTTGGTATGCAGAAGGTTTATCTTTGTTTCAGGCAAACAGTAATGTCGCCGGTGAGGTCTATCGGCAACAGCAAGCTCAGCTTAAACAAGTTTGTGCAAGCCGTGTACAAGAGGGGGTAGAAGCTTTGATACAGGACGCTAAAGTGCGTATGCAGCAAGTTGAGCAGCATATGCAACAAGCAAGGGATGTGTTGCTAGAACTAAACTCTTGTCGACAAGATGTGGCGGAGCAATGGGTTGCCGCTGTCTATCACGAAGAACGGCCACACGTTTTATCCGCTTATATGGATGCTATTTTTGAATGTTTTGGTGTGGAGTCAGAATATCATTCACAAGACTGCTCTATTTTAACTCCGGGGCAACTGCAAAGAGTTAGTCACTTCCCCTATGTCCCCGCAGATGGTGTTACCGTCACGGTTAATCGGCAGATTGCTTTGGCGCGTGAAGATATGCAATATTTAACATGGGAGCACCCTATGGTGGTATCGGCCATGGATTTAGTGCTATCGGATAATATCGGTAATGCCGCGCTCAGTGTGGTAAAGCACCCTGAATTAGCAGAGGGTCGATATTTTTTAGAATGTTTATTTTTGATTGAATGTAGTGCGCCTGCCGGTTTGCAGTTAAGTCGTTTTTTGCCGGCTACCCCGATACGCGTATTGATTGATCAGGAGAGGCAGGATTTGAGTGCGCAAATTTTGCATGAGGACTTATCGGATGTAGCGCATAAATTGGATACCGAGCAGATAACGGCATTTATCGGTACGCAACGCCAAAATATTGATGCGATGTTGTTGCTTGCAGAACAAAAATCAGCCTTGATTATGCAAGAATCTATTGCGCAGGCGGCAACAAAAATGATGGCGGTATTAGCTAAAGAAATAAAGCGTTTACGTGCTTTAAGTGATGTGAATGCCAGTATTAAGCCAGCTGAAATTGAACAGTTAAAAGAGCGTGCATTGGCATCGCATGAATATATTCATGCCGCGCAATTGCGCTTGGATGCGGTTCGTTTTATTATAAGCAGTTAAATATCAATATTTTACTGTTTTAAGAGTGGGAATTGTTGAATTATCGTTCCTTGAGTTGATACAAAAAATAATGACAATAAAAGTATAGAGGAAAAACATGGGATTATTTGATTCGATTAGCAGCAAAGCTAAAGTAAAAACAGCTAATAAAAAGGTACAAGCTGCACGTGCGATGAAAGATAAAGAGCAAGCTAATAAGCTGTTTGCAGAAGCAGTCGCTATTTATAGTAGTATCGCTTCTGATAATGCGGCTTTTAAAGATGCACTGTATAACTGGGGCGTCACTTTATTATATATGGCACGCTTAACAGAAGGTGCTGAGGCGATTGCAATGTATGAGGAGGCTGGAAAACGCTTTTCTTATTGCTTAGTTGCGAAAGAAGATTATTTGGCTGCGGCTTTAGACTGGAGTGCGGCTCTAATGGAATTGGCACCCTTACAGGAGGAGTCGGAAAGAGAAGCGACTTATGCCTTAGCAAAAGAAAAAATGATGATTGCCAATGGGATTCAAGAAGGTGTAGCGAGTTATAATTTGGCCTGTTTACATGCTGTGCATGGTGATTTTGATGCTTGTAAAACCTCTTTAGAAGCCGCGCTTGCTTATAAAAATTTACCTGATGAAGAAGAAATTCTTAATGATGCCGATATGCAGGTTGCTAAAACACAGGATTGGTTTGAGGACTTCATTGCCTCTATTAATGCACCTGATGAGGGTGAAGATGAAAGTGAATCTGATGAGGTGGATGAAAGTGGCGTGGAATACTCGAAAAATAAAATTAAAAAAAGTAAATATAAGACTAACTATGATTAAAAAATATATGCCGTATCAGCATTTTATGTAAGTGGAGGAGGACTTCCGGTTTTAAAAATCACGAAGCCCACCCCTTGCAGTAGAATACTTTACTAAAATACTTGGTTTTTATTTGAATAATAATTTATACTCACTGTTATCAGCAATATCTTGTGATTGATAATGCTGTCATTATTATAGAATTAAATGAGTTAGGAGAAAGAAAAATGGCCTATGAACTACCCGCATTACCGTATGCAATGGATGCTTTAGCACCGCACATTTCTGCAGAAACTTTAGAGTTTCATTACGGAAAGCATCACCAAACTTATGTGACTAATTTAAATAATTTAGTCCCTGGCAGTCAATTTGAAGGTGCTTCGATAGAAAGCCTAATTGCGCGCGCTTCAGGCGGCATTTTCAATAATGCAGCACAAGTTTGGAACCATACTTTTTATTGGAATAGCTTATCTCCAAATGGTGGCGGTGAACCAACAGGTGCCTTAGCAGATGCAATTAATGCAACGTTTGGTTCTTTTGCTGAGTTTAAAGAGGCTTTTTCAAAATGTGCGATAACAACATTTGGCTCAGGTTGGGGCTGGTTGGTAAAAAATGCAGATGGGAGTTTAGAGCTAGTCAGCACCAGTAATGCAGGATGTCCTTTAACGGAAGGTCAAACACCTTTACTGACATGTGATGTATGGGAGCATGCTTATTATATTGATTACCGTAATGCGCGTCCTAAATACTTAGAAGCCTTTTGGGCTTTGGTTAACTGGGAATTTGCTGCCGAAAATTTTGCATCTTAAAGGGTTAATATTTTTTAATTCTCAGTCTAAATTCAAGGTTAAGCTCTTTTAAGGGCTTAACCTTTTTAGTATATGGACTTTAAAATATCAGACGCAGTTAGCGTAATGATGATGTCCGTTAGTTTTGTTTCAGCATTGATTTGATGAAATTTGACAATATACTTAAACGGTTAAAAATACATTTGACGATTTTTCCGCCATTGTGTTTATAGCGTTTTTTAAGAGCTTTTTTGACTTCCCAAGTGCCTTTGTAGCCTAATGGAAAGACCACTAAGTCTCCTGCTT
>JALSIU010000137.1 GCA_026989715.1 Methylomonas sp. | reverse complement strand
TTTTACCAAATTTTCGGAGGTAAACAACACTCCTGACCCACTTAAATTCAAGCATTGGCCTATAAATAACTGCTCCGAATCAGGAAACTTATAAGTTAATTCACAAGACACATCCATACGGATAAATTGCCTAGATTCCGAATGATCTAACATTGCAACTCCAAAACTTAACGTTAAAAACGCACATAAAATAACTGCACAAAGTTAAAATGACTTTAAGACTGCGAATAAAATCCCAAAACGCAGGATTTTTGTTCCGTTTCAAGGCGTAAAAATAGGCGCATAGTAAGCAATACAACGCTTTTCACAACACAGAAACGGAGCAAAAAGACAAATCAGTTTCGAGTTTTATAAAATTCTCAGCCCTTATCTACATTACTGCGTTTCTTAGTCGCCAGAATACCGTAAAATAGTCAGCACTAAAAAAGCCTATTTGTTTTACTATCAGCTAATATTACGACAAATTGATTTATATTTCACAGAAATACTTAAAAAAAATGAGACTTGATTCACAATGACAAACTCTACAATACTAACAGGCATTACCACAACAGGCACCCCCCACTTAGGAAACTATGTCGGGGCAATACGCCCCGCTATTGAAGCTAGCAAAGATGCAACAGCCAAACCTTTTTATTTCTTAGCCGATTATCACGCCTTAATTAAATGTAGTGATCCAGAAAAAGTACGCCAATCTAGCTTGGAAATTGCCGCAACATGGCTTGCTCTAGGACTTGACACTAAAAATGCAACCTTCTACCGCCAATCTGATATTCCTGAAATCATGGAACTCACTTGGATGTTAACCTGCGTTACCGCCAAAGGATTAATGAACCGTGCACATGCTTATAAAGCCAGTGTTGCTGAAAATGAAGCAAATGCCAACACCGACCCTGACAAAGGCATCACTATGGGCTTATTCAGCTACCCTATTCTGATGGCAGCAGACATGCTTATTTTCAATGCCAACAAAGTACCTGTCGGTAAAGACCAAATACAACATATTGAAATGGCAAGAGATATTGCATCACGCTTCAATCATATCTACGGCGAACACTTTGCACTACCGAAAGCCATCACCAATGATAATGCTGCGACCTTACTCGGCTTAGATGGTCGCAAAATGAGTAAGAGCTACAATAACACCATTCCGTTATTTGCACCGGAAAAGAAGCTAAAGAAATTGATTAACAAAATCAAAACTAACTCTTTAGAGCCAGGCGAACCCAAAGACCCAACAGATTGTACTTTATTCAGTACCTATCAAGCATTTGCCACAGAGAGCGAAGTCGAAGCGATTCGTCAACAATATGCGAATGGCATTGCTTGGGGAGAAATGAAAAAAATACTGTTTGAAAAAATTAACACTCACATCACACCGGCAAGAGAACGCTATGATGCACTGATGCAAGACCCTAAGCATATTGAAATGCAGTTACAAGAAGGTGCCGAAAAAGCACGCACAATCAGCGCGCCTTTTTTACTTAAATTACGTCAAGCAGTCGGTATTCAAAAAATTATTTAATCATTTTTTGCCCAACAAAAGGAAATCAAAATGCCCTTAAAAATACTAGCCTTATTATTTACCTTCAGCCTAATGACGACAGGTTGTTCAAAAATGTACTTAAGCTCACTCGAATCTATCGGTATAGCCAAGCGTGACGTGATGGTACACCGAGTCAAAAAAGCACGCGATACGCAAGAAGAAACCAAGGAACAATTTCAAACTGCATTAGAGCAATTTACCAGCTTAACGCACTATGACGGCGGTGATTTAGGAAAAATTTACAAAAAACTCAACAATGAATACCTTGCCAGTGTTGACCAAGCGGAAGAAGTCAACAAACGCATTAATGATATAGAAAGTGTTTCCAGCGCATTATTTACAGAGTGGGAAGCAGAACTGCAAGAATATAGTAGCGCGTCGTTAAGAAACAAAAGTAAACGTCAATTAAGGAGTACAAAAAATCAATACAAACAACTCATTGCAGCAATGCGTAGTGCAGAAAGCAAAATGCAGCCCGTTTTGCAAATATTTAAAGACCAAGTGTTATATTTAAAACACAACCTAAATGCTCAGGCGATTTCCTCGTTAAAAGGTGAACTCAGTGGTATTGAATCTAATGTTTCATCACTTATCGCAGCAATGGAGCAATCCATTAATGAAGCTAATGCATTTATCGTCACGATAGAAAAGAAAAATTAAACATTACATAGTTAAATCAAGGTATTGCCATATCAATACCTTGATTTAATGCAAAGCTATCTTTTCAGAAATAAATACACAAACGTACATTTTAGCGTTAATTTACTCTCATCCAACTCTAACACTCGACAACTCTCCATTTTCGAGCGACCAGGAGTCTTTTGCTTTTTAATAACACCCTCTTCAACCGCATATTTCAAATCAATCACTAAGGTTTTTGTACGCCCAAACCGGTCTTTAGACTCCGTATGCAATACCCCCCCTTTTCTAAACTCCCACTCAGAAAATAATTCCACTTTTTCTTTATGCAAAGCAATCGCCTCTGCATATAAGTTCCATTTACCCAAAATTTTTGAGTTATCTTGCAACTTTATATCTTCTGCAGACTGCGCTGACACGGAAAACAAAAGTGCTGCACCCATCATTAAAGCTTTTTTAAATTTCATACTCGACCCCTCTTCTTTATTATCATTATTATTGCATATCAATTGCGAATTGATTGTAACACGCGCACTACATTAATAAATTACATTATGCTAATCGTTTTAAGCCGCCGCCTCAGCATCTTGATGCTGTCGCAATAACCGTTTAAAAATATCGGGGTCTTTTTCTTGCGTCACCTCCCCGGATTGAGAGTAAAGCTGATGCTCCCATCGCGACACCCAAAAACGCAAACTCGCACGCCTTAAAAAAACGGGCAAACAAGCCAACTCTTCTTTTATCAGTGGGCGTACTTGCTGATAGGAACGCATAAACACCTCGTGCCACTCTTGCCGAAAAATACCCTGTTCATCCACACACCAATCATTCAAAGCAATAGCAATATCCAATAAAAAACAATCACAACAAGCCGCGTAAAAATCCAGCATCCCCGTTAAATTATTACCGACAAACAACACATTATCTTTAAATAAATCCGCATGAATAATACCTTGCGGTAAAAACGTAGTGTTCTGTGCCATTTGGAATGCCAACTCATTATCTAATAGCGCAACCTCTTGAGCAGATAAAGCGCTCGCTATTTTTTTACCCGCCCTCTTCAACCACGCCAAACCTCTTCTGTTTTCTCTGCTAAACGACAAAGAGGCAGCACTCACATGCAAATGCGCCAAAGCAAGCGCAACAGCTTCAATTTGTTGCACTGAGACAGATTGCAAAGACGCACCCGGTAAACAATGAAATAATGCGGCGGGCTTATCGGATAAAACCTGTAAATAAACCTCTTTGGCATCCACTAATGGATAAGGATAA
>JALSIU010000136.1 GCA_026989715.1 Methylomonas sp. | reverse complement strand
ACTATTCGCTGCACTTCAAGCTCTCGTCTTTGCATTAGCTTTGGGCTCGCTCATAATTTTCATAAGCAACAACAATGCGTTGCACCAAAGGGTGGCGCACAACATCTTTTGCTGTAAAAAAAGTAAAACTAATCCCATTGACTTCTTTCAGCACCTTTAATACATGCTTTAAACCTGACATCTTGGCATTAGGTAAATCAATTTGGGTAATATCACCGGTAATCACCGCCGTTGAGCCAAACCCTACTCGCGTTAAAAACATCTTAATCTGCTCATTGGTGGTATTTTGCGCCTCATCCAAAATAATAAATGAATCATTTAAAGTACGCCCACGCATAAAAGCTAGCGGTGCAACTTCAATTATTTTTCGCTCAATCAGTTTTTCCGCACGTTCAAAACCTAACATTTCATATAGTGCGTCATAAAGCGGTCGTAGATAAGGGTCAACCTTTTGCGCCATATCACCTGGCAAAAATCCTAGCTTCTCACCTGCTTCAACAGCAGGGCGAACTAAAACAATACGTCGGACTTGCTCTGACTGCAAGGCTTCAACAGCACAGGCAACCGCTAAATATGTTTTTCCCGTCCCCGCAGGCCCTACACCAAAATTAATATCATGGCTTAGAATTTTTTTTAAATAGCTTTGTTGATTAGCCCCTCGCCCCTTTAAAACGCCACGCTTAGTTTTAATCAATACTTGCTCTAGTTCATCTGTATCGTCCATTTCTTGTACAATATCATCTAAACTTGCTTCTTGCATCGACAAATGAATTTGTTCAGGAGTAATTTCTTCATGTTCCGTATCGCTAAATATTTTATACAATAAAGCTTCCGTTGCTTTAGTCGCTTGCGCTAGGCCTGTGATTTTAAATTGATTACCGCGATTAGCAATTTCAACATTTAAACGGCGTTCGATTTGCTGTAAATGCGCATTAAATTGACCACATAGATTGGCTAAACGTTGATTATCGGCTGGTTCTAAAGTTAACTCCAATATCTCCATCATTGCACCTCAGCCACAATCTTATCAACAGAAGATTCAAGCAATCGACCGCGTAATGAATTGGGCAAAGCTTCAGTAATCAACACATCAACAAACTGTCCCGCTAAACGCGGATGTCCAATAAAATTAACAACACGATTATTTTCTGTCCGCCCCGTCACTTGTAATTGATTCTTTTTAGAAATACCTTCTACCAAGACCGTCTGTACGGTATCCACCATCGCATTTGAAATAGCCATGGTCATTTCATCTAATCTTTTCTGCAATATAGTAAGACGCTCTTTTTTGGTTTCTGCAGAAGTATCATCAGGAAAATCAGCGGCGGGTGTACCGGGGCGGGAACTATAAATAAAGCTATACGAGAAATCAAAACCGACTTGCTCAATTAAATCCATCGTATCGGCAAAATCTTGATCCGTTTCACCTGGAAAGCCAATAATAAAATCAGAAGACAAACTAATTCCTGGGCGTACTGCCTTGATTTTTTCCATAATCTTAATATAGTCAGCACGTACATGCCCCCGCTTCATCATCGCCAGTACATGATCACTACCGCTTTGCACAGGCAAATGCAAATGGCTGACTAACTCAGGAATCTCCGCAAACGCCTCAACTAATTCGTCTGTAAATTCAACAGGGTGTGATGTGGTAAAGCGAATACGACCGATGCCTTCAATGCCGGCCACAAAATGTAATAATAAGGCAAAATCAGCAATATCGCCATCATCCATAAGCCCACGATAAGCATTCACATTTTGACCTAATAAATTCACTTCACGCACACCTTGTGCCGCTAATGCGCTGATTTCTGCCAACACATCATTGACCGGGCGGCTAATTTCCTCGCCACGCGTATAAGGCACCACACAAAAAGTACAATATTTACTACAGCCTTCCATAACAGAAACAAAGGCTTTCGGCCCTTCAGCCCTAGGCTCAGGTAAGGCATCAAATTTTTCAATTTCCGGAAAAGAAATATCAACCACTCGCTTTGCACCACTACGCGCTTTATTTAACAACTCAGGCAAGCGGTGTAATGTTTGCGGACCGAAAACAATATCAACAAAAGGGGCTCTTTTTTGAATGGCCGCCCCTTCTTGGCTAGCGACACAACCGCCTACACCGATAATAACATCGGGACGTTTTGCTTTAATTTTTCGCCAACGCCCAAGCAAAGAGAATACTTTTTCTTGGGCTTTTTCTCGAATAGAACATGTATTTAACAGTAGAACATCCGCATCTTCCGGGGTTTCCGTTAATTCCATTGCATGTGAGGCTTGTAGCACATCCAGCATTTTATCGGAGTCATATTCGTTCATTTGACAACCCGTTGTCAAAATAAATAATTTTTGGGTCATAAACAGCTTTGGTATATATCTTGTATTACTAACAACTATCTATTAAAAAGATAGTAAAAATTTCATTATACCTTGCCACTCTCCTTGACGAAATAAATACAACTTATTGCCATCAAATATTTTATGCCCGGAAAGCAATATTTTATTTTTTTGACTGCCCTAACAAATGATCCATTTTATGTGCTTTTGTCTTAAGGTACTCACGATTATCGCAATTAGACTCCACTTCAATAGCGATTCGACTATCTACTTGCACACCTAAAGTGCGCAATTGTTCAATTTTATTGGGATTATTGGTAATGAGTTGAATTGATTTAATAGCCAAATTTTCCACCATTAAAGCCGCTAATGTATACTCTCTCTCATCCGCTAAATGCCCTAAATGGATATTTGCATCAACCGTATCCATGCCTTCATCTTGCAAATTATAGGCTTGCAACTTTTTCAGCAAACCGATACCACGCCCCTCCTGACGCAAATAGATTAAGACGCCATAGCCATGTTCACTAATAAGCTGTAACGCTAAATCCAATTGTTCACCACAATCACAACGCCGTGAACCGAGCACATCTCCCGTAAAACATTCTGAGTGAATACGCACGGGAACGCCCGTCTTATGCGCAACATCACCATAGACAAAAGCCACATGCTCTTTATCATCCAAAGTATTACTAAAATAATGCAACACAAACTCACCATACTGCGTAGGAATGCGCGTTTGTACCAAATTGTTAATTGCGACTGTCAATGTGTTAAAACCTAATAAAACAAAAATTGTTCACGAACGACCCTTATACTTAAGCTCTCAATAAATAAGAAATCTTAAAATCACTTAAAAGACTGAGAAGGAAATAAAAAACCGAAGCCGGTCTAAAATTTTGATTTAATTTCAGACCGATTTCGGTTTAATAAAATCTATCAGCTTCATTTTAAAGCATTACAACTTAACTAATACTTCAGCACGCCCTCTCTCCGCCATATCACCACCATAACGCTGTACACGATTGAATGCAATCGACGGATCAGCAAATTTAGAATCTAGTTTTGCAAATGATTTAAATAAAATCGGTAAAAAAGCCAAAGTATGCGAGCCACAATCATTAAAAGTCGCCGATAACTGAGGTGATTGCCATAATAATACTGTGCCACGTTGCATTGCATAGCCTAAAAATCGG
>JALSIU010000135.1 GCA_026989715.1 Methylomonas sp. | reverse complement strand
AAACAGCAACACCCCGAACTATTTGAACACTAATTGGCAAGACCATGGGAAAAAAAACAACCAATATTCACTACATTCATTCCCTCAGTCAAAGTACGCGCGAACAATTGGTTGGGGCTTTTTTTATCATGGCCTTATTGCTTATCGGCGGCCTGATTCTGGCCAAAATCTATTCCGCCGGAATGTTCGATGAAACCATTACCTATCATGCCTATATGCAAAATGCACAAGGCATTAGTACGGAAACACTCGTCAACGTATCCGGTATTGAAGTCGGTAAAGTCTCTGCTATTGATATAGCAACAGACAATAAAATTCATATCCAATTTTTTATTTATAAAAGCTTCGAGCAACTCATTCGTACTGATTCGACAGGTGAATTAAGTAAGCTGTCTTTAGTTGGTAATTCCACCATTATTATTCGGGCAGGCTCACCCTCGTTGCCGTTATTAGCGAACGGTTCAACGCTAAATATAGAAGAGCCGATTACCACCAATGATTTAATCGAAGGCATTAAGCCCGTTATTAATGATTTGGAATCAACCATGTCCAACTTAGCTAAAATTATCGCGGTCATCAAACCAGAGGCGGTGGCAGAAACTAATCAACGTCTGAATAGTATTTTACAAAACGTTGAGCATATCACCCAATATGTGAGCTCCGGTCAAGGAATGATTGGAAAAGCAATCTATGACCCGCAACAGGCAAACAATGTTACCGAAGCACTCAAAAAATTTAATCGCACATTAAGCAACATTGAACAGCGTGTAAAGGACACAGAACCACTCATTAAAGATTTAACCCAACTGAGCATTGAATCTCGCGCCATGATTTTAGAATTACGCCGCTCTTTATACAAAGTCGATAAAGAACTCACTCACTTACCTGACATACTCGATGACACACAAACACTAATTCACTCCACACAAACAACGGTCAACGCCGCACAGCGTGTCTGGCCGCTCTCTGCAACCCTAAAGCAACCCAATAAAGCATTATTATTACCAAATGATACGCTCCATGACTAACTACTTGTGTTTGATACTCATACTTAGCATCACTGCCTGCACCGGTACACTCGACACACGCCCTGATGTATTCATTCAATCGGAACGCTTAATGCAACAAGGCATTTCGGCTTACCGGCAAGATAACTACCCACAGGCAAGCAAAGCATTTAACAAGGCCATCAATCTCTATCAAAGTATTGATGACCAACAAGGTATTTTACTCGCCCACATCAATCTGATTAAATCTCGGTTAGCCATTAGCCAATTTACGCAAGCAGAACAAACCTTGGCAAATCTTAACACCCGCATGGCTCCGCCTGCATTAAGAGCACAAATCACAGCACTGCAAGCACACGCGCTTTTTTTGCAACAAAATTATAAGTCCGCCTTACAAACCTTTGCCCCTTTATTACAGCAAATACCTAAAAATCATGCCCCAATGAGCAATGCGCAAATCCAATGGCTAATGTTGCAAACCAAATATGCTTTGTTTGCGCACACAGCAGATGCACCTGCGTGGTTTGACAGGCTAACAACCGCTTTATCCAAGCATGACAATAGCTCGCCTTTACAAACAGCCCTTTTTAATCGCTTAGGTGCACAAGCCGCTTTACAAAACGGCCAAATCGAAAAAGCAATGCAACTCATGCATACCGCACTCGCAGGCTACAAAGCAAAAGCACATCGCCGTGCAACGGCAAGCTGTCTACAAGAACTTGCCGTCATTCACCTGGCTCATCACGATATAGCCGCCGCCAAACAGGCATTAAATAGGGCATTGCGCATTCGACAATGGCTACAAGATAGCTATAAAACACAGCAAATTACGCAACAATTAACGACACTAAAACAAAATACGCCCTAAAAGTTGTTGCTCCATTAGCGGTATGATAACGGCTTATGCGGAAAAGTTGCTCAGCACAAGACAAACTTGAACCGTTTCAACTGCTCTGTATAATAACTTTTCTACTAAGCCACCTTGAGACACCCAATCGCTTAGTGATTTAAAGAGCATTCCTGTAACAACTCTGGTAATCACTCCGTATAGCCAGATGTTTGCCAATACGCCTTTAACGATTTTAACTTGAAATAAAATTACTTTGACTTCCGTAAATAAAACTTACAAAACATCTCCTGGCGCACCTTACCCTGTTGGTTCACGTTTAAAACTCGATGGCGTGAATTTTTCTATTTTTAGCCGGCATGCAACCGCGGTTGAATTATTACTCTTTGATAGCGCGGATAGTCCAGAGCCCTTCCAAGTGATTCGCTTAGTTGCCGAACACAATAAAACATTTTACTCTTGGCATACCCATGTACATGGTTTAAGCACAGGCACCTGGTATACATGGCGCATGGATGGCCCTAATAATACGGCACAAAGTGGTTTAAGCTTCGATAAAAACAAACATTTAGTTGACCCGTGGGCGCGCGCTGTCAGTGATAAACTTTGGCAACGCAAAAATGCCTGTTTGCCGGGCGATAACGGCAAAACCGCCATGCGTGCCTTAGTAGTCGATGATCGCTATGACTGGGAAGGTGATACGCCTTTTTCATTTAAAAGTGAAAATGCCATCATTTATGAATTACATGTCGGCGGCTTTACCAGTCACCCACAATCCAAAGTAAAAAACCCAGGCTCATTTGCCGGTTTAATTGAAAAAATACCTTACCTTAAAGCCTTGGGCATTACTCATGTTGAACTAATGCCGGTCATGGCATTTGATGAACAAGACATTCCACAAGGGACTGCCGATTTAGGACTACAAAACTATTGGGGTTATAGCACGCACAGCTTTTTCAGCCCCCACCCCGGCTATTGCGTCACACCTGAGCAAGGTACGCATATCCAAGAGTTTCGAGATTTAGTCAAAGCCTTGCATAAAGCAAAAATAGGGGTGATATTAGATGTAGTCTTTAACCACACCTCAGAAGCAGGCACAGATGGCCCTATCATCAACTTTAAAGGTTTAAGCAGTAATATTTTTTACCATTTAGAAGCTGATGATAAAAGCAAATATCGCGATTATACGGGCTGTGGCAATACCGTTAATGCCAATCACCCTTTTGTCGCAAACTTCATCATTACCTGCTTAGAATACTGGGTTCGAGAAATGCATGTCGATGGTTTTCGATTTGACCTGGCCAGTGCCCTCGCACGTGGTGAAGATGGTGGTGTATTGCATGACCCGCCTGTATTATGGGGCATTGAACTCTCGGAACAACTCGCTAAAACCAAATTAATTGCCGAAGCTTGGGATGCCGCCGGTCTCTATCAAGTCGGTAGTTTTCCTGGGTATCGTTGGGGTGAATGGAATGGAAAATACAGAGACAGTATGCGTCAATTTATCCGTGGTGATAAAGGCCTAATTGCAGAAGTGGCAACAAGACTCTGTGCCAGTAGCGACCTTTATAAACACCAAGACCGTTTACCTATTAACAGTATTAATTTCATTACCTGCCACGATGGTTTTACCCTCAATGATTTAGTCAGTTATAACGATAAACATAATTTAGCCAATGGCGAAGACAATCGAGATGGCTGTAATCATAAT
>JALSIU010000134.1 GCA_026989715.1 Methylomonas sp. | reverse complement strand
ACCTTTTTTGCGCAGATAGCGCAACAGCGTGCGTAAGCAAATACGAGATAAAACCAGCCCTATAAAAGCGACCATAAACCATAAGACCAACCATTCCCGAGAAAAGGCGGTGGTGGTTTTGGTAAACACCATAAAGACAAGCAACGCAATCATAGATGCGCCCCAGCCTAGTAACAACGTTTGTACTTCTGCAAATAAACTAGCACCGCGCCAGCTTTTATATACATTAAAAGCAGGAAACCACCATGCACTTAATAGAAAGGCCATGCCCAATGCATTTAAGTAAGTGACCGGCAATACCCCTTCATAAGTCGGAAAGTTTTTGCTAGGCTCCAAAAAATAAAAACACGCCACACCGCCCGCAATAATAATTAGCCAGTCAATTAATTTAATGAGAATGACGAACAAGACAGCATGTTCACGCATGGTAGGTTGCAACCTTTAGGTGGCATAGGCTTTAAATGCCCATTTAGCTCAAAGTTAAATTAATTATAGTCGATAAGCCCCAAATAATGACTTTAACATTTTTTATTTTGTAAACAACAATTGCAAACAAGTGATGAATGCAAAGAGTATGGCGATGCTCAGGCTAGCAACAGCATTTACTCTTCTGTTACAATAACGACAGTTTAGGTTCTCTTTCAAGAGAAGTCATTCAGGGAACAAGGTGCTGATGTATTGATTGATACATCATAAGCCTTGGCTGACCCGCAACTGTATACGGCGAGTATGCCTCTATTAATGCCACTGGGAAACTGGGAAGGCGAGAGGTATATATTGACCCGTGAGCCAGGATACCTGCCTAAGCTAGTATCACCTAGTCATAAATCGGGATTTGTTTATGGCGACGGAAGTCCGTTTTCTGTGATGCGCATTATCGTGTCATATCCTGCTTATCTTATATGGACAGAGTTATCTGTATTCCATAGTAATGCTCTAATGGTTCTGGCACACGTTTGCCGATGGGACTATTTTCTTTTTTAATACAAGCTCCTCTCGGCGTTTACTTTCTGAAAACGTGGAGTTTTTTTCGTATGTTTACCCCTATTAAAAGGCCAGCTAATGCCTTTTTATCCAGCATTTTTACCGCTACTTGTCTGACACCTATTGCCCTTTTCGCGGCCGATGAGTCACCTAAAGCACTCACCAAAATGGTAGTTACCTCAAGTTTAACGCCAACCCCTGCCGCACAGGTCGGTAGTGCCGTCACGGTGATTACAGCCGAGGACATTGCACGACAACAAATCACCTATGTTGCGGATATTTTACGCACAGTGCCGGGGCTTGCCGTGAATCAAACGGGCGGTAGTTTTGGTACGCTGACGCAGGTGCGTATGCGCGGCGCGGAAGGCAATCAAACATTGGTTAGGCTCGATGGCATTGAGTTAAACGATCCGGCGGGCGGCTCAGAATATAATTTTGGCAATATGCTGGCCGATAATATCGAACGTATCGAAATTATCCGCGGTGCACAAAGTGCTTTGTATGGGAGTGATGCTGTCGGTGGGGTGATTAACATCATCACCAAAAAAGGTAGCAAAGGCTTGCAAGTCAATGCGAATGCTGAAGGCGGCTCGTTTGGAACCTATAAAGTGGGCGGAGGCTTCAGCGGTGGCTGGAAAGATAAAGTTGATTTTTCCTTAAATGTTAATCAGTTTGCAAGTGAAGGGATTTCCATTGCGGCTAGTGGTACTGAAAGGGATGCCAGTCAAAACTTAACGCTTGATGGTAATGTCAATATTCGTCCCCTAGAGGCGTTGGAATTGGGCGTTAGCGGTAGAATGGTGCGTGCAGATACGGACACCGATGGTTTTCAGGGTGGAATCGGTGCGGTAGATGCTGATAATCGCTCAGAAACGCGCCAAGGCTATACGAAAGCCTATCTTAAATTGACCGTACCGGAAATAACGGATTGGTTGCAATGGGAGCATCAGGCCAGCTTTTTTTACTCGGATAGTCAACGTAAAAGTTTTCGTGACCAAGCTTTTGCAAGCCATTTTAATGGCAATAAAATTAAATACGCTTATCAGACAAATTTATTGATGGATACATCGCAGTTTGCTCAGTCTCGGCATGCGTTGACCTTTTTATATGAGCATGAAGAAGACAGTGCCGATAGCACCTTTTCCAGCAAAAATCAGACGCGTTTAATCGTTAATAGTTATGTGGGGGAATATCAACTGGCATTATTTGACCGTGTATCGCTGACAGCCAGTGTGCGCCATGATGATAATGTGCGACAGTTTCAAGATGTGACCACCTTTCGTACCACTGCTGCCTATCAGCATATTGAAACCAATACTAAATTACATGCCAGTTACGGCACGGGGGCAAAAAATCCTACGCTGTCTGAGTTATATATTGATGGTAATTTTTCAGGACGTGAATATCGTGGCAACCCGAATTTACAAGCGGAAAAAAGTAATAGCTGGGATATAGGTATCCAGCAATTTCTCTTTGATGAGCGCGTGTCGCTGGATGTGACTTACTACAATAATCAGATTAAAAACTTTATTCAGCGTACAACGGACATTAATGCCGATGGCTCACGCTACTTTACCTACGGCAATGCGCCAGGCATCAATAAAATAGAAGGCATTGAAGTAGGTATTACTGCCAATCTCATGCAGGGGCTGGATTTTGTGGGGAGTTATACTTGGACCAGTACCAAAGATGCTAAAAATATCGCATTAGTACGCCGTCCCAAGCATATTGCCAGCGCAAACCTTAACTATGGATTTAGCGTCTTGGATAGAAAGGCTAATATTAATCTCGGTGTTAAATATAATGGCCAACAGACCGACTATGCATTTGATGCGGCATTTAACCGTTCTACCGTTGTATTAAGCGATTACACGCTGGTTAATATTGCCGCTTCTTATGAGATTTTCGATCATGTCGAAATCTTTGCACGGGTAGAAAATATGCTTAACGATAGCTATCAAGAAGTGTATTCCTACGCCTCCCGAGGGGTTGCCGGATACGGTGGTGTGCGTGTGGCATTAGGACCTTTTCTAAAATAGTGCCTGCCTTTTTTCAATGGCTTGATGGGGTTCTCTGCGCAGCTAAAAAAGTGGTTGTGCAGTGCTCCCCCTCTTATCTAGTATTAATAGGCGTATTGCTGAGCTGTACAGCGCAGGCAAAACCGCAAAAAGTGGTGTCCATCAACCTATGTACCGACCAGTTATTATTGTTATTGGCGGATAAGCCTGTTATCCAATCGCTAAGTTATCTAGCGAGCCGGGACGATATTTCTGCATTGGCGCACGAAGCCGTGGGCATCCGCAAAAATCATGGTCTGGCGGAAGAAATCATGCTGATGCAACCAGACCTGATTTTAGCAGGCACTTTTACATCACGCCCCACCGTTTTTTTACTCAAACGCTTGGGTTTTAATATCATTGAAGTACCGGTTGCCCGCAGTTTTGCAGATATTCGCCATAATATCGCCATGATTGCCAAAGCACTGCATGAAGAGCAACGCGGTGAGCAACTGATTCAGGCATTCGATACTCGGCTGGCACTCGCCTTAGCGACGCAAGTGCCACAACCGCCTGTTGCCGTTTTT
>JALSIU010000133.1 GCA_026989715.1 Methylomonas sp. | reverse complement strand
ACGCTATGGAGGTGGAGAACGCTCGATTGACCGTACAATGGATCACCGTAATTTATGCTATTCCGGCCGTTTACAAACCACGCATTTAAACTCGGCAATTATTGACCCTTATGATGAAAGTAAAGTGTTGACCATTCTTTTCTATCAGGGCGTAGTTGCTCGTATCGACCGCAAAACCTTAGCCCTAGAAAAAGTGATTACCGGGCTCAGCGGCGCACACCATATTCGCCCACATTCAAAAGGCTATATGCTATCAAACTCCCGTAAAGGTGAAACCCGTATTTTTGATCGCAACTTTCAATTGCTAGAGACCATTGCAGGCACTAATCCCTTATTCCCGGTCAAATGGGTGCAAGATACAATAGAACTCCCTTCCGGCTCACACCTTATTGCAGATTGCAATACCTTTAATCTACGTGAACGCACCGCTACCGGACAAGAGCGAAAGTTCAATACCAAAATGCCGAACCGTATTTTCCAAATTGAACCGGTCCCCGATACGTTTACATTTAACGAACAAGCACAGGCGCACTTTAAATAATGTCTCAAAAACGCCCTCTGTATTGAGTAACTTAAAAAACATGCACAAACTTTTATATTATCGTCTCATACCTGTCGTCTTTGTTTTAACGGCCATCGCCATATGGCTACAACCTGATTTTTTTGAACGCGCGACCGGCATTAATTTACCTATCGGTCAACAACCCCAACTGACACAAACCCTAAAAGTTGATAAACCTTGTACCAATGAACACCCGGAATGGCGTGCAGCACAGATAATTGATGGTGTAGAAATAGCCGAATCGTTGCTATGTGATCCGGATAATCCTGATAATATAGCCGCCTTTGTACTAGGTATGAATAATATTTCTATGCGTACCTTTATGAATAGCCGTATTGCCGGCGATGCACTCACCAAAAGCGATGACTTAGATGGCGATGGCGACCCGGATATTATTCATATTAAATTAGAAGTTTTAGAGCTAAATGGAGCAACACCTGATAGTCCCGGTGTATTTCCTACCTATGATATTGCCCCCGGCATTCAGCCGGGTATGTGGGCATTTTCCCCTAAATTACGCGGTATGAGCGTGAAAAATTTTCGCTCCCAAAAAGCGAATGCCATTTTACGTGCCCCCTCACCCGTCATTCGCGTAGAACAAGGTGATAAAGTGTACATCACCTTAGAAAACACCCATTATTTTCCGCATACCTTACATTTTCATGGGGTTGACCACGCCTTTCAAACAAGCTCAGGGGGAGATAATGATGGTGTTCCCGTAACCGGCGCTAAACCCGTTATGCCGGGGACAACACGCACTTATGAATTACAACCGCGCCATGCCGGTACCATGCTATACCACTGTCATGTGCAAACAGATAAACATTTAATGATGGGCTTAAATGGGATGTTTGTGGTGGAAGAAAATAGACCCAATAATTGGTTACAAACTTTTAATGTGGGGGCTGGTCATGTGCGTCATTCTTCGGTGGCCATTAAAGAAAAATTTGACCGTGAATATGATTTGCATTATCAATCAATTGATAAAAACTTGGCTAAAACCATTCAAAATTCCAATGATATTCGCGTCATATCCAAGCAAATGCACCGCGTTTATAATATGAGTGAGTCGAATGAAAACTACTTTATGCTCAATGGTCATTCTTTTCCTTATACCTTGCGTGATGCGTTAATTATTGCCAAGCCTGATGAAAATATTAAGTTGCGCATTGCCAATACCCAGCATAGCAATATTGCTGTCCATATTCATGGCCACAAAGCGACCATTACCGATTACGATGGCGTTACACAAAACCCTGCCGCGCAAATTACACGGGATGTCTATGGTGTCTCGGCAGCACAACGTATCGACTTGCATTTACAAACGACTAATGATGGCCTACATAGCTATGGAGAAGGGATTTGGCTATTTCACGACCATGTGGAAATGGGGGTTGCAAATGATGGTATGAGCCCCGGCGGTAATATCGCCCTATTGGTTTATGAAAGTTTTTTAGGCGAACAAGGCTTACCTAAACTACGCGCTGATGCGTTAGATGATGTCTTTACCAATAGCTATTATGCAAAACAGCGGCCACTTTGGAATAAACAAGAAGCCGGCATGCTAACGCCTGATTATTTACACATTCTCTTATTTGGCTTATTAGTCGGTAGTATCATTGGCTTAGTTTTTTTTATTATTCGCGGCTTAAGGTCTGAGGGCATAAAATGAAGCATTCCCTATTGATTTTGATTTATTTTATTTATGGCAATAGCGTTTTTGCCGCCATGAATCATAACGGCATGATCATGGATGCGGCCGGCATGATTATGAACCATAACCCCGATAAACTCCCTAAAGATTGCAAAGCAATTTCTCAAGACATCGATATTACCATTCGTGGCGGCCATAAATTTGCCCAAGGCTTTGCAGGAAAAATGTTTACTTACGATAAGCGGGACTGGCAAGCCCCTCCTTGTGCTCGCATCAATGTCACTTTTATTAATGAAGATGCCATTCGACATCAGTTTATGATTCATGGCTTACCGGGCTATATGTACCCTAAAGGCATGTTTACCATCGAGCTATACGGTAAAGGCCAAAAAACAGGTTCATTTATTGTGCCTAGTCGCGATTATACTTATTACATCCACTGTGAAGTCTCGCAACACACTGAAAAAGGGATGAAAGGTCAATTAAAAGTTGGCAAAGGCAGTGGTGACTTAGACAGCATTTTAGGTTTGACGGCACCTTTAACCCCTGATATTTACCCTATTCATAATAACAAATATACTTGGATTGCATTAATTGTTAGCTTAACTATAGGCATCTATTTAATCAATTACTTAGGCATGAAAATAATGACATTATTAACACGCCAACCAGACTCTAAATAAACACCTGATTCTCTCCACTCCGTACTTGGGCGAATTCGCCTACACAGAGTAGAATCAGTGCCCTATCATTAAAAAGGCTTACATCATGATTGGAAAAATTAAAAGTTACGACACCGAAACACAAACAGGCGTTATCAAAAGTGACGACCGGTTTTATGAATTTCATATTGATAATTGGAGCGAAGCTGAAGCACCACGCGTTGATTCAGATGTACTGTTTGAAGATGAAGGTGAAATAGCAACAATGGTCACCTTAATTGGCAGCTATTTGGATAGCAAGCACAGAGAGGCCGTCAAATCGCGTAAAATTGCCATTGCCTTAGCGTTCTTCCCTTTGACAGGGCTTTTTGGAGGCCATCGTTGGTATTTAGGCTTCTATAAAATAGCAATTTTTCAAATACTGGTCACCGCGGCGACACTAGGAGCAGGCTATCTTTGGCCCTTTATCGAAGGTTTTTTATTGGTTTTAGGGCGCATCTATAAAGACAAAGAAGGCAGACCTTTAAAATAAACCTCGCACTCATACTTTTGCTTATGCCGGTACCTTTTGCACTTGCTCTACAATTTTTAACCCGTATTCCTGTTCATATTAAAGGCCATATCAGCCAACAACATTTAGGTCAGTCTGTCCTATTTTACCCTGTGATTGGTATCGGTATTGGCTTGCTGCTAGCGCTG
>JALSIU010000132.1 GCA_026989715.1 Methylomonas sp. | reverse complement strand
CGTTCGAGATATATGGCCTGCTTGGTATATTAATCATATTGCGACAATGGATACGATGACATCTGCATTTATTAAGCAGTGTATTGGGCGTGATATAGAGTAAGAGAATGCTTTGCGCGATAATGCGTATGGCGATTCTGTTTTTTTGAGGCAGTTAAGCTTGAGGGCATAATAGATTTTTAATTATATATTGCAAATGAGAATTGTTCGTATTAACATAAGTGAAACTTTATTTCTAAAAAGGCTTTTGTTATGAATGCAATTCTTGCGCTAAAAGGCGATAAAAAAGGTCGCTCCATTTTGTACTCAAAAAATAAGATTGAGTCAGAACAAGCTCAACTAAATTTTCAAGGTATTTCTCTCTTTTTTATTAGTCAGTTTCGTTATCTGCGTAAAAAAGTCATTTATTCCAAGCTAAAGCAGCAAGCAGTATCAGGCCGGCACAGGGATCACCAATATAAGGAAAAGACGCTGAGCATTGAGATTAGCTCGGAAAAAATGGAAAGGCTACTTGCTTTACATTGTATATGTGCGGAAGATATTCGCTGTCTGAATATGACCTCCCGGCAGTGTTTGCAAAGGCTCTGCTTAAAAACGTGCCTAAAAAATAGACAGTGCCTTAATTATCCAAAATTTTAATCTGCTTTGCTATAGCATCCATTTTTCTGATTCAGAACGTATCATTTTTATTTATTATGAGCCCAAATCCTTACCCATTATTTACAGTTGATGAGCAAAAGTATCCTAGTGAATTAAAAAAAATAATCGTTTTATTAATACGGCTTTATCTAAGGGATAAAAATCAATGGACAGCCCAAGCGGTCGAAGTGCATATTAATGCATTGCTAGCGCATTCTGATTTTAAATCCGATATTGCAGAACGCTGTCAATTTCGGCGTTTGGCAACCCATTGGAAGTATTTAGCATGGATTAATGAGAAGAATATTATATAAAGCTAAGCCATCAGCTCTGAATTTTTAAGCGTCTGATGATATTTCATACTGAAAATTATTCTGAAACAAAGAGTCATAGCGAGTGCTTTATGTTGTAGGACGCGTAATATCGACTTTGACTGTTAATTTTTGCCCGAGTTGCAAATATTTGCCCAGCTTATTGGCATTCCATTTACGCAAATCACTAATGCTGACATTAAATTTCTCGGAGATGGAATATAAGGAGTCGCCGGGGCGCACTGTGTAACGAATGGACTGGCTGCGAGAGGGGAGTCCTGCAATACGTGACTTGGTTACTCCGGATTTTTTAATGACTAATTTTTGTCCCAATTGTAGTGGTGTTTTTAAACCGATACGGTTCCAACGGGCTATCTCTTTACTGCTTACGTTTTTCTTTTTGGCGATAGACCATAAGCTATCGCCTTTTTTAACCGTATAGATCGGGTATTTATTTGAGGACTTGAGATTGTTTGCTCTGACAAAAGGGTTGCTTTTTATGTGTTGCCGTGAGGCAGGAATGAGCAAATAGGCTCCTGCACGGATATTATTATTTTTGAGGTGGTTGACTTCGCGAATAATGCGGGGTTTGGTTTGATAGCGACGTGCTATGCTGCCTAGATTTTCGCCGGCTTTAATTTTATGGCGTTGCCATTGAATACGTTTATGATGCGGTAGTTTGGCTAAATTTTCTTTGAAAATCTCTGCATTTTCTATTGGGATTAAGAGCCTATGCGGGCCTTGTGGTGGCGTATAAGCACGATTAAACCCTGGGTTTAGGTGAAATAATTCTTCAAGCGAAATTTTTGAAAGTCTAGCCGCCGTATTTAAGTCAAGTTGCGAATTGATATCAATCGCCAAAAAAGCAGGTTTGTGTGTTTGCGTTTTGAGGGTAATGCCATATTCTTCGGCATGCTTAAAAATATAGGCGAGTGCCAATAGTCGGGGGACATAATTTTGCGTCTCTTTAGGTAAATCTAAATCCCAGTAATGCGTGGGTTTGTTTTTACGTTTATTACGTCTTATGGCGCGATTTACCGTCCCCATGCCGGCATTATAAGAGGCTAGTGCTAATAACCAGTCGTTATCATACAGCCCGCCTAATTTTTTGAGGTAGCTGGTGGCAGCCTCGGTTGAGGCATACACATCGCGGCGGCCGTCATACCACCAGTTTTGTGTTAAGCCGTAGAGTTTGCCTGTGGACGGAATAAACTGCCATAGACCGGCTGCGCGAGCATGTGAGTAGGCGTGTGCTTGAAAACCGCTTTCTACCGCAGGTAAGAGTGCAAATTCCCCCGGCAGGCCTTTAGCCTCAACTTCTTTAATTATATTATAAAGATAGGGCGCGGCACGTGTTTGGATTTTTGCGATGTATTCAGGGTGGTTTTTAAACCAGGTTATTTCACGCTCAATACGCGAGTTATTGACTTCGGGAATGGCAAATAGGGAAATGAGATATTGCCAACTGTCATCAGCTTCTATTGGTTTAGAGGTAATGATTGACCCTGGTAGAGGGGCGGCTGTTAAAGCGGCAGCGGGGTGTTGTGGTTCAGAATAGGGTGCTTTTTGCCAGCTACAACCTTGTATTAATAATAGGAATGTCATACTACCAATCATCCCAAATCGTTTTAAGTTTTTTATCATGACATGATTCGTTAGCGGTAAAAATTGTCGCTCATTATATTACAAATGATTTTGGTAATGTGAG
>JALSIU010000131.1 GCA_026989715.1 Methylomonas sp. | reverse complement strand
GTTTAGAATTCCTTCAGGCTCAATGATGCCGACTTTATTGATTGGCGACTTTATTTTAGTTAATAAATTTACCTACGGTATTCGTTTGCCGGTCATCAATAAAAAAATCATTGATATTAATGAGCCACAAAGAGGCGATGCCGTGGTGTTTCGCTACCCTAAAAACCCGGAAGTGGATTATATTAAGCGGGTCATCGGTTTGCCGGGTGATCGCATTAGCTATATCAATAAACAGTTGACGATTAATGGACAAGTCATGAAACAAGTTTCATTAGGACGTTACCAAGGGCTTGGTCAAGGAAAAAGTATGACAGGTGCTGAGATACTGACAGAAGATTTACAAACCTTAAAACATGATATTTTAATTAATCATCGTGCACCGAATATCAAAGGAACTTACATCGTACCGCAAGGCCACTATTTTGTGATGGGGGATAACCGAGATAATAGTAACGACAGTCGTTACTGGGGAACGGTACCGGAAGAAAATTTAGTGGGGAGAGCTTTTTTCATTTGGATGAACTGGGATTGGGAAAATACAGGTATTGGGTTTAATCGCATAGGAACCGTGATTAACTAGTCAAACTAGGAGCATATATGCACAATAAGAAGCAACAGCAGGGTATTACTCTGATTTCATTGATTCTTTTATTAGGTTTAGTTGGTTTTTTTACTTTGTTGATTTTGAAAATAAGTCCAATTTATATGGATCATAGTAAAGTAGTACATGCTTTAGAAAGTTTAAAAAATCGCCCCGGTATAGAAAGTCAAAGTAAAAATGCAGTATGGGTTGCTTTAAGTAAGCAATTTAATATTGGCTATGTTAATCATATTAGTAAAAAGGATGTGACCATTACATCACGCGCAAAGTATTTGAAAGTTCGGATTGTTTATCATGTTAAACAGCCATTGATTGGCAATTTAAGTGTTTGGGTTGATTTTGACAACTCAATTGAAGTGGGGCACTTATGATAAAATCGCCGGAAATTCTATGTAAAAAATTAGGCTTAAGCTTTTCTCAGCCGGAGTGGTTTATATTGGCATTAAGTCATCGCAGTGTTGGGGCAAAAAATAATGAGCGTCTTGAGTTTTTAGGGGATTCTATTTTAGGATTTGTGATTGCAGAAGCACTTTATAATAAATTCCCAGAAGCCAGTGAGGGCGTATTAAGCCGGCTGCGAGCCAGCTTAGTTAATCAAGAATCGCTCGCTGCGCTTGCGCGGCAACATCATATTGGTGATTATCTGATTTTAGGGTCGGGTGAGCTGAAAAGTGGTGGTTATCGGCGCGCCTCCATTTTATCTGATGCCCTAGAAGCGATTATGGGTGCTATTATTAAAGACCAAGGCATAGAGAGTTGTAAGGCCTGGATTTTGCAATTATTTGCTGAACGCTTAGCAGAGTTACGTTTAGATAATTGGCAAAAAGACCCTAAAACACGTTTGCAGGAATTATTGCAAGCTAAGCAGTTGGATATTCCCACCTATACCTTAGCAAGTCAATCAGGCTTACCACACGAGCAGACATTTAAGGTTGAGTGCTCTATACCAATGTACGATAAAAAAATTGTGGGTACGGGTGTCTCCAGAAAAAAAGCGGAGCAACATGCCGCCGAACTCATGCTCGCAAAAATTGCAGGGAAAACCGAATGAATTGTGGATATGTTGCCTTTATAGGTCAGCCTAATGTGGGTAAATCAACGCTGATGAATCATTTGTTAGGGCAAAAGATTAGCATTACCTCACGCAAGCCACAAACGACACGCCACCAGATATTAGGTATTAAAACCAGCGAAAAAGGTCAAGCTATTTACATGGATACTCCAGGTATGCATGACAGCAGTAAAAAAGCCTTTAATCGTTATTTGAATAGAACGGCAGAAACGACCTTATTGGGGGTTGATTTAGTCGTCTGGTTAATTGATGGCTTGGCGTGGCGAGACTATGACGATGTCATTTTTGAAAAGCTGGAAAAATCAGGTCTGCCCGTTATTTTAGCGGTCAATAAAATTGACCGAGTAAAAAATAAGGAAGATATTTTTGCCTTTTTTGCCGATGCACAAAAAAGATTTCCCTTTAAACAAATTGTGCCTATTTCCGCGCTAAAGCAAACCAATTTAGATTTATTGGATGATTTGATGATGGAATTATTGCCTGAAGGTAATATTATTTACCCTGAAGATCAAATTACAGATCGTCCCGAACGGTTTTTTGTGGCTGAAATTGTCAGAGAAAAACTAACGCGTCGCTTAGGGGATGAGTTGCCTTATGCGTTGACTGTCGAAATCGAACGCTATGAGGAACTACCACATATCACTAAAATTTATGCCTTAATTTGGGTAGAGCGCGAAACGCAAAAAAATATTGTTATTGGCAAGCAAGGCGAGCTTTTAAAAAGTATCGGCATGGAAGCGCGTAAAGAAATAGAAAATTTAATTGGCAGTAAAGTTTATTTGCAATTATGGGTCAAAGTAAAATCAGGTTGGTCAGATAATGAACGTGCTCTCCAAAGTTTAGGTTTTAAAGAGTAATCGTTCGCATTGATACAGGTCAGAGTCTGTAAACGCCAAAATTAAAGTGCATTTATGAGCCAAAATTTGTGTGCGGGGTTTGTATTGCACCAGCTTCATTATCAAGAAAATAGCGTGATAATAGATGTGTTTACACAACAAACAGGCCGTGTTTCCATTATTGCCAAAGGTGTCAGGCAACAAAAATCACATTATTTAGGTATTTTAAGGCCATTTTTACCACTTAATATCGCTTTTTTTGGTGCGCGTGAACTCAAGACTTTGCGCTATGTGGAAACCTTAGGCACTGAAATGTTATTGCCGGGGATCAATACGTATTGTGGTTTTTACTTAAATGAGTTGTTGCGACATTTCTTACCGGCCGGTGAGCCGCATACGGATATTTTTATAAGTTATGTTAATTGTTTACAGCAACTTAAAACAGAGCGCACGCAGATTGAAGCCGTTTTACGTATTTTTGAAATACAATTAATGCAAGCTCTTGGTTATGAGTTGCCACTTGCCGAGGATTATATGACACAGCAAGCGATAGTCCCGGAATTAAATTATCGTTTTGATGTGCTGCAAGGTGCTACGGCAGACCTAAACGGCAAGATACAAGGAGCAACTTTATTGGCCATGCAAGCACAAAGTTTTAGTACGGCACGGCAACTCAGTGAAGCAAAATGGCTTATGCGTCAGGTGATTGATAGTCACTTACAAGGTAAAAAGCTACAAAGTCGGCTTTTAATTTCTAAACTTATGCAAAAAGAAACATGCAAGAGCAATTCATTTTATTAGGGGTTAATATTGATCATATTGCCACTTTACGACAAGCGCGAGGCGCGCGTTATCCGGAACCGATACAAGCCGCACTGATTGCTGAGCAGGCAGGCGCAGATGGTATTACGGCGCATTTACGTGAAGACCGAAGGCATATGCAAGACCGCGATATGTTTTTATTAAAAGAAATGATTCAGACACGCTTAAATTTTGAAATGGCGGCAACAGATGAAATGCTGGGCATTGCGACGCAAGTGCAACCCCATGCTTGTTGCTTAGTGCCTGAAAAGCGAGAAGAGTTAACCACCGAAGGG
>JALSIU010000130.1 GCA_026989715.1 Methylomonas sp. | reverse complement strand
TTTAACATCTTTTTCTTCATGTAAAATACCATGTATGGCTTGGAAAGCAACAGGTTGTCCTAAGTATTCTGCGGCAAGTAACCCTGCGGCCGTAAAGGGTTGTACAATATGGTTTGCACCTGCTTGATATAGTTTTTTGATATTTTCTTCACGGTTGGCACGTGAAATAATGCTAATGTCAGGGTTTAAGTAACGGCTGGTCAGGGTAATATAAACATTGGTAACGTCATCGCCCGTGGTACATAAGACGGTATTGGCACCATGGTTAATGCCCGCTTGCTCCAGTATTGTATTTTTGCTGGCATCTTCATGCAGAGTAATATAGCCTCTTTTTTTAGCCAATATTATATTGGATTCATCTGTGTCGATAACGATAAAATGCCGGTTATTCTCATATAAATGCAGAGCCACTTCTTGTCCTACGCGCCCAAATCCACATAAAATGACAGAATCAACACATTTTTCAATATTGGCTTTGATTCTATTTTCTTGGAACTCGCTCATTTTTTCATTAAATGCGGCGACAATAATGGATGTGAAAAAGGCAAGTACCCCTAACCCGGAAATAATCAGTGCGCTGGTAATAAAACGCCCCCCCGGACTGAGAGGCGTTAAATCACCATAGCCGACCGTTGAAATGGTGATAACGGCCCAGTATAGTGCGTCATAAAGGTCAGCTATTTGGCCGCCGGTCGTTTGATTTTCAAACATGTAAATCGCGGTACTGGCGGTGAAAATCAGAAAGCCCATGAGAATGGCAAGCGTGGTGAGTTCAAAGCGTTTGCTGTTGAGGACGCTAGTAAAGGTTTGGATGCTTTGTGAGTAGCGAAATAATTTGAATAGCCGAAATACCAGAAAAACGCGCAGAATACGTAAAGGCCGATAGCTGGGTAAAATAGCGAGTAAATCAATAATGGCGCTGGGTGAGAAAATATAACGTAATTTTGTGGCAATGATGGTGAACAATACTTTGCGTAACTTGAAAGGTGTGCCTAAATATTCGCTATTTTCATGTTGTTTGATGATGTAACTATGTATATCGGAATAAATCCAAGCGCGTAGCAGGTATTCGCAAATAAAGATGGTGACCACAAAATCTTCAAATAAAATAGCCCATTCACCCGATTGATGCTGCACTTCATAAATAAGCAAAAAGACACTGCTCATGACCAGTGTAATCATAAAAAAATCAAAGTACGGCTTAAACCTGCCTTGTGGGTTCTCTAATAGGTCATAGCAAAACGCTTTGATTTTTTGGTAGCGTACCGAGCTTTTAGTGCGATAGGCGAGAAAGAGTATTAAACGAGTTAGCATTGCGGGCTTACATTATAATAATTGTGCCAATTGGCGTAATGCCTGACCGCGATGGCTGAGTTGATTTTTTTGGCTAGGTGATAGCTCAGCGGAACTGCAATTTTCGGTGGATACCCAAAAAATAGGGTCATAACCAAAACCATTATGGCCTTGTGCGTGCGTTAAAATAGAACCTTCCCAACTGCCTTGGGCAATAAGTGGGGAAGGGTCAAGGGCATGTCGCATTAACACAATGACACAGACAAAGCGGGCCGTGCGTAATGCGGTAGGCACGGCTTGCATTTCTAGTAGTAATTTATCCAAATTTTGTTGATCACTTGCCTGCTCGCCTGCATAACGTGCTGAAATGACTCCGGGCGCACCCTTTAAGGCATCTACAATTAAACCGGAGTCATCTGCAATTGCAGGTAGTTTGCTATGTAATGCCGCATGACGTGCTTTAATAATGGCATTTTCAATAAAAGTACTGCCGGTTTCTTCTGCTTCCGGAATATTAAAGTCTTTCTGAGTAACAATTGTTTGCTGGTTGAGAATGGCCTGTATTTCTTTTATTTTGCCTGGGTTGCTACTGGCTAGGACTATTTTTTCTGAATTGAGAATTGACATGTTTATAGGTTAAATTAAAAATAGGGGGCTTTGGTGTGAATTACAGGGCTAATATGGGTGAATTATATAGTATGCAATCTTATAGGGCTTGTTATTGGGTAGTCACTTTAAGCTACCTCACTACCTGTTTTTAGCTGTTTTAGCAGTGTAAACCCCAATAACAACAGAAATCCCAACGCAATAAAAATCAACATTTTAATGACCGGAAAGCCCACTAAAAATAGAAAGGTTTGAGTGTTGTTTTTGCTGGGTTCTAATTCGTCTGATTGCAGTGATATTTCCAGCAGATAAAGCCCGCGCTCAGTGAAATTATATTCAATTTGGGTATTATCTGAGGCTTGGCTTAGTATTTTGCCAAATGCATGGTCGAAGTTAAAGATAAGCTCTCCATACGATTCGGCCGCTAAAAACTTCAAGTGCATGGTTTTCTGTAAGTGCTGGATAACGTCGTCTTCAAAGGTAAAAATTACCGTCCCTGTTTCTGGGAATAAGTGGCAGTAATGCTTGCCTCCGCCTATTTTTTCAGCGGCTTGAAAACCGCCTAAACGTAATTTAACGCCGGCAATGCTAATAAAGCAGTTATCGCCATGGTCTACGCCTGCATGGGCAAAGAGTGAGCCACTATAAGTAAGGCTTAAGCTGTACAGGATAATTAAAAAAGGAATAAAACGGTTTGGCATTTTGGTTTGTGTCTAAATTGTTATGGGGTATTGAAGGCTTATTTTAACGCTTTTTACCTCGATAAAGTGGTATGGTTATACGTCTATGAAAATTGGCTAAGGATTATGGGGCGCAGGGTTTTATCTTATAGAGCTGACTGGTTAATGATAGATTTAACATCTATTTCACTAAGCCCTGTAATATCACTGATTGCCTGCAAAGGCATCCCGGAATGATGCGCATTCATAATGATTCTTTCCAAGGTATGAGTTGCTCCCTGTTCAATGCCTCGTTCGATACCTTGCTTAATGCCGTGTTCGATACCCTGCTTAATACCCGCTTCTAATCCCTGTTCGTGCGCACGTTCACTAGCCAGTTCAATTGAAGACTTTTGAATAAAAATAAACTCCTTGCGTTTATGTTGTAACTCCAATTCTTCTGGCGAAAGATTCGCTTCATTGGCAATTTCCAATGCTCGTTTTATATTCTGATCAATATGCTCAGGGATAAATTGCAGATGCCCCGCATTTTGAATAAAATAAATCCACTTATCTTGTAGGGTTTGTAATTCATCCAGCGTTTTAGTAAATTTAGGTAACTCAATAAAGATTAGTTCAATATCATCGCTGTAATGAATGAAGGCTTCTTTTTCAATCAGTTTGAAATGACTAATCACTTTATCACTGTCTTCAAACATATTAAAATCGACAATATTCAGTGCAATCACTGGGTTTAGCAGATGATAATCATCACTATGATTGAGTTGCACCGAATAATTTTTGGCCGCATTGTACAGCACCCGTTTTTCAAAGCCCTGATGATTCAATACCTGCATCTCAATAATCACTAAACTATCATCTTCTAGTCGCGCTTTAACATCCACAAAGCTATCCTTCATGCCTTTAATCATCGGGATATTATAAGGGTCGACTATTTCTAGGCTTTTAATTTTTAAATCATTATTAAAACGAATCAGTGCATTTAAAAAACTGATTAGAATCTCATGGCTTTGCTCACTGCCGAATACTTTT
>JALSIU010000129.1 GCA_026989715.1 Methylomonas sp. | reverse complement strand
TGTCGGTGTTATTGGGGTTATCTGAAACGGATAAATAAGGGCCGTTCCATCCAAAAGTGAGTCCTGAGTTATTAACCACATCTAACTGTAAGCCTACCCATGTATTATTTGGCGCACTCAAGGCTTCACAAGCTGCTTGAGTTGTTTGAGTACTATCAGAGCAAGGGGTTGTTAAGTAAGTAGGAACCTCATTAGCATCAATACATTGTGCTGGCGTATCCGGCAAAACGGTGTTGCTTGAGGTATTAATGCAAACAAAACTTTGAAATAACTCCCTAACATTATCTGGCAACCGCCCCATATCCGCCACAAACCCAGAAATATCCGGCTGCCCATTAACCGTACGTTTAGGATTACCAATAATCGCCTGACGGATTGTGTCCAAGCGACTAATAGTATGCTCATAGCGAGCAGCAAAACCAAAGTCTTCCATTGAAACAGCAACTATTTTTGTCGTCGCGGCAATAATTAAAATAACCATAAGCATTTCAACTAAAGTAAAGCCAGTTTGTTGGTTTGGATTATGCATATACATATCTTATTTTATTAAATATTGTTATTTAGCTTAAAAAGCCAACGTTTTTCCTTATTCAATAGCACTATCTTAGCTGGCCAATAAGTTAGCCAGTGCATTTATTGAGTACACTGCACACTATATAATGCCTGCAAAACCGTAAAATCCCTATCCGTCACCACGCCATCGCCTGTTAAATCATAGTTTGCTTGCACTTGCCGGCCAAAATGCAAGACGGCTCTTAATAGCTCGCTATCTTGTGCATCAATACAACCATCTGCATTAAAATCCCCTAAATGGCGGGGCAACACTATCTTATCGGCGGCAGCAAACATCAGATCAGCTTGCAACAAACCACAGCCCGTCCCCCAGTCAAATACAACACCTGGCGCACAAGGGTTATAAGTCAATCTTTGCTCATTCGGTATATTGGCAGGATCTAATAAATCCAGCGTCCCCTGCATCAACACCTGTTTTAGCTGTTCGGGGTCTAAATAGGCGTGTTTTTGTAATAATAAGGCGGCCAAGGCGGCGGCATTGGGCGCGGCAGCCGATGTGCCTTGAAAATTAGGCAAACCATTTTGATCCGTATCACTTTGTTCCGAAAGTAAGGGGAAAAAAGTCGTATCCACATCATCTACCGCCACTATTTCCGGCTTGGCGCGATACACGGCTTGCGCTAAACGCTGTCCTTCTGCATCAAAAAATAACGGCGTTCCGCCTGCTGATGAAAAATTTTCAATGCGATACTGCCCGGCAAATAAAGGGCTTTGCCGATAAGACATCGCACCCACGGTAATAGCACCAGCGGCATTGGCATGCCCTACAATCGTGCCGCTGGCCGTTGCATACTGCTGGATCTGAATTCCGAGCGTGCCCTCGCCGGTGCTCTCTTCCATAATACCCAAATCGCCATTTGCCAACACAACAGGTAAATAGCCTTCCGGCACATACCAAAGCGGCTGAGCATCCAAATATAAAATACCGCCGCTCATGGTGACTACCGGCCTATCTTGCTCATCATTTTCAATCTCTAGTGCTAATTCCGTAATATTTAATATATCAAAACGTCCGTCTTGCGTTGGTAACACCACCACCGCACTACCGCTTTCCATTACCTGACTATTCGGCAATAAAAGTACATACTGACCCTGCTTATTTTTGGTGATAGATAAAGTATCTGCCCGTTGAATATTGCCACCGACAGGCCCATAAATAATATATTTTAAGCGAGTCGGCATTTTTCCCGCGATATGGCGCACATACAAATAATACTCCGCCTCCTCCGCACCCGATATAAAACCAAAAAATTCAACCGGTTCATGTCCGATATTATGCTCGCGGCTACTAGCCACAATTTTGCTTTTACCGGCATCCAACAAAAACACATCTAAATCCGCATCAGCCCCAACCTGCCCACTTGCCAGTTGCGATGGGCTATCCCACTGCAAAGCAACTTGCATCGGCGTATCCGCCGGCACAACAATACGCTGGTAAAAATCCGACTCCTGCCCTGCGGCCAAACCAAAATCATGAGCAATATCCCGTGATGCGGGCACTTGCCGACCAATAAAATTATTCGCATATGACATACGTGCGGCATTACCGGCCGCTGAAAAATAACTAACGCCTCGCGCGGTGACCTCATCAACAGCCTGCGCAATCGGTCCGGCTTGAAACATCGGCATAGTTAAATAGCCAATATCATCAACGATAATATCCGCGCCATGCTCCTGCAAGGCTAAAATTCCCTGCGCAAAAGCCACAGGCCCTTCCCATGCCGTGTAAAATAATAATTTCGCCCCAGGGGCAATATCATGAATCAATTGCATCATCGCACGGCCTTCATCAGGGCGCGGATCTACATCACAAAAAGAATACTCCTTAACAACCTGCACATTTGCGGGCAAGTCCCCTAGCTCCATATCCTCAGTAGCTCCGCCTAAGCAATTGTAACTATCTGACAAGACCCCAATCGTCACTCCGGAACCATCCACACCTTCCTGCCGTTTCACCACATCAGCAAACATCACAGCCTCTCCGGCATTATAGGCACTGCCAACATGGCTCATTGCCTTATGACTACTCACCCAACGGATAGCTGCGACACTTTCCAACTCGCTTAACTTGGCAATCGGCAACACACCCGATACCAAGTGCTTATATTGCGCAATATGCGTCATGCCTAAGGCTTGCAATTGTCCAATTAATTGCGGCACTTGCTCAACACTGCTACTCACCGTCAGCATAATACGCTGTGCATCAATCAGGTTTAAAGTGGTATCGGTAGAGCTAAATGTTCCCACACCTTGATAACCGGCATAATCAAAACGTAATTGCTGTAAATGCCGACTCAAACGCGATGAGCTATTGGCATTATCCATTTGTACTTGCCAAAGGGCTGTCGTCAACTGTGTCACAGATTGCAAGTAACCTGCCTGTAATTGTTGCAAATACAAGCCTAACCACCCAGGAACTTGTTGACCTACATTATCAGCCGCACGACTGCTAGGTATTGCAAAAGAACACAAGACCGCCAGCATTAAAAGATACTTAAAGCGCATAAAATATAAGCCTCAAAAGAATAACCCAAAACAGGTATGACAAACCCCATCCGACAAAAATATTTAAAACGTAATATTCACGCCGGCACTCACCCCAAATGACTCGCGAATAACCTTACTTAAGGGCGCATTTACAATTCCCCCAGACGGCAGATACAAGGCTTCATTGCCTGCATTGGTTTCCCAATGTTGATAATCAAAGGCAACATTCATTCCCCAACGGGCACTCGGCTTAAAACGATACCCAAACTGAGTGGTATAACCGCTTGCAGTCGCTCGATGTTCAAAGTATCGACTATCTCCTACACTCGCCCCATTCCCCCGCGCCGTATAATCCACCCAATGATGTCCAAACGCAGTAAATAATTCGTGTTGTGCCAGAAAACCAAACGTCGCATCAAACCCAAGCCACGGGCCTTGCCAGGTTGTTTTATACTCATTATTAACCGCTGCAGGTATTGCTTGCCCTTTTAGCACCAGCACACCATCACGCATGGTAAATTTTTGTTCTTGATAAGTATAACCGGCAAGCGGAGTAAACTGCCCCCAAACAAC
>JALSIU010000128.1 GCA_026989715.1 Methylomonas sp. | reverse complement strand
CATGAGTCATTATCGGCGGTATCGCGTGCCAGGGGCTTGTTATTTTTTTACCGTAAATTTGCAAAATCGTCGGCAACGCTTGTTGGTGGATTATATTGATGTGTTGCGCTCTGTAATGCGTAAGGTACAGCAACAACATCCTTTTTATATTGATGCGATGGTCGTATTGCCGGAGCATTTGCATTGCATCTGGACCTTGCCCGTTGATGATGCCGATTTTTCCTTGCGTTGGCGACAAATAAAGGCAAATTTTTCACGGCAATTGCCAAAGCATGAGCCGCTGACTGCCAGTCGGGCGCATAAGCAAGAGCGTGGCATTTGGCAGCGTCGCTTTTGGGAACATGTCATTCGAGATGAAACGGATTTTAGTCGGCATGTGGATTATATTTATTTTAACCCTGTGAAACATGGCTTGGTTGCGCGTGTTGTGGATTGGCCATTTTCAAGTTTTCATCGTGATGTGCAACGAGAGCTTTACCCGGCAACATGGGGCGCAAGTTATGTAGAGGTGTTGGATGAAATGGGAGAGTCTGGTTTGGAGTTAATGGATTGCGAGCGGTGAGTAATTTATGAGCCTGTTTAGTTATACTGCGCGTAATCGTAGTGGTGAGCAGCTGAGCGATGTGGTTGATAGTGCGTCGCGTGATGCGGCCATTATGCAATTGCGTGGTGAAGGTTTGTTGGTTTTAAAAATTGATGCGGTTAAAAAGAATACAGATGAAAAAACATTTAGTTTAAATCCTTTAGCGTATCGTGCGATTCGGTCGGTAGAAATTGAAAATGCCTTTCACCAAATTGCGGTGATGTTGCGCAGTGGGGTGAGTTTGTTGGATGCGGTGGAGCTAACCCGTAAGCATGCACGTATTGGGGCGCGTAAGGTGTGGGCGCGTATTGCCGAGCGAATTCAGCAAGGGGGCGCGTTGACCGATGCTTTAAAAGAGCAGGGGATATTTTCTAATTTGACTATTCAGTTGGTAGCAGTCGGTGAGCAAACCGGGCATTTAGGCACCGTGATGGACCAAGCGGCACAGGAAATGGCTTCTACGCGGCGATTAAAAAAGCAAATTACTTCGGCATTGAAATATCCGGCGTTTACTTTGTTGTTTGCCATTGGTTTGGTGGTGTTTATGTTGACCAGCATTGTGCCGGAAATTAAAAAACTGTTGAAAATCATGGGTAAACCGATGCCACCGATTACGCAAGCCTTGATTGATATATCCGATTGGTTTGTGGAGAACATTACTTTTATGGGTATCAGTGCTGTGCTCGGCATTATTATTTTTGTCTTACTGTATAACTGGCCGCCCTCGCGCTGGTGGCTGGATCGCTTTGCTTTGCGCATTCCTTTAATTGGTCATGTTTTGCGCCTGTCGGGAACAGTATTGTTTTGTCGGGCAATGGGCTTGTTGCTGAGTAGTGGTGTGTTGATTATTGATGCTTTAAAGACGATGGAGTTGCTACATAATAATAAATATATGGCAAGCCATATTGCCTTTGCACATAGCCGCGTGTTGCAAGGCTCTTCTTTGGCCGACCCCTTGGCCGAAAAATCACGTTATATGGAGTTGGTATTGCAGATGGTGCGCGTGGGGGAAAATTCAGGAACCTTGGATGATATTTTGACGGAAATGACAGCATATCATGATGAATTGTTGCAACAAGCGGTTGCTAAGTTAACGGGGATGATTGCCCCGATTATGACGGTGTTTGTAGGAGGATTAGTGGGATTTGTTTATGCGGCTTTTCTAGTGGCGATGTTTTCCGCTGCGGGTGGGAGCCCTTCATGAAATATGTATGTTGGTTTTTGTTGGTTTTTACCTGCGGTGTGTTGGCTGAGGGGCAGGAAAATCAGGTTTATGGTAAAGGCTCGCAGTCGAAAGTTGACAAGCTTAATAAGGCGGTGGAAGTACTGCGCGATCCAACGGCGATGAATGGTAATTTTAGGCGTGCATTGCGCCGCTTGCCGAATCATAATACAGCTGTTTCTGGGCAGTCTGAGACCATTAGGGCAACGGCGGAGTTAGGTTTGCCGGAAGTGGAATTGGTAGGGAAGGTGTTTAGTGAAAATAGACCGGCCACTGTGATTTTAAAAGCCAAAGGTAAGATTTATCACTTTGAGGAAGGCGATAAAATTTCGCGGGTAATTAATCATGAAGTTGTCACGTTTCATGTGCAGGAAATAAGCCGGCATGCGGTACGTATTTTTATTACGCCTTTTAATAAAACATTAATCTTTAATTAATCTATGTGGTCTTTTTTTAATTTGCGCTTGTTGTTGTGGGTTTTGTGTCTGTGTTTGTCTTGTGCTGTGTCGGCAGGAAAAAGGAGCGGCAATATCATTTCTGAATTGGATTTCCAAGATATTACCGTGGGGGATGCTTTGCGTATTTTAGCCAAGCAGTCCGATTTGAATTTTATTTCATCTAAAGATGCCGCTAAGGTTGAGATGACTTTGTTTTTGCGTGATATAAAGCCTATGGAGGTGCTAGATGCAATGGCTAAAACCTATAATCTTTGGTATCAGCAAGATAAAAAATCTAATGTGATTCGTATTTATACGGTCAAAGAGTTTCGTTTGGGCAAAGTGGATTATCGCAATGAGCGCACGGAGATATTTACCTTTAAACATCAACGTACTTCTTTAGATTTTGCCTATATGGTGCGGGATTTATTTGGCTATCAGCGCGTGGTGTTGAGCCAAGGGGCAGATGAAAATGAGATTATTAACGATTTAAACGACCGTATGCAGCGTTTTGATATTATTGCGCGTAATACTTTTAACCAGAGTAGTGCTACAGGTAACAATAGTGGCTTTGGTTTAAATAATTCTGGCGGGGGTCAGAATGGTAATAACCAAAACGGTAATAATCAAAATAGCAATAATCGTAATGGTAATAATCAAAATGGCAATATCAACCAAAATGGGGGTAATAATCAAAATAATTTTGGTGGCAATAACCAAAACAATAGACAAGGAAGGCAGATGCGTCTTCAGCGTAATCAGGCACTCGATATTACCAGTATGTTGCCTGAGGGTGAGTTAGGTGCGATGTTGTCGGGGTCGCATAATTTATCCGCCGGGGTGATGGATTTGCTGATTGAGCATATTTCACCGATTTATGTCACGCTGATACGCCGACAAAACCGGGTTTTGATACGGACGCGGGATAAAGATGCCATGAAGGATATTCAGGGTTTGTTTAAGCAGCTAGATATTGAAATGGCGACTTTATTGCTGGAAGTTAAGGTGTTGGAATTAGACTTAAATGATGGCTATGAGTCCAGTTTTGATTTTAATGTTAAGTCAGGCAATGCACAAGTGACTAAGGCCAATAATGAGAGCTTTCTTAATTCGGTGAGTAATGTAACGGATTTAGTACGCACGGGTTTAGGTGACCCGTCTATGGTGGCGGCTGTTGTCAGCAAGAATTTTGATGCGCGTTTAAAGCTATTAGAAAATGAAGGGCGGGTAACGGCCTTGGCCACGCCGATGTTGACAACAACTAACCAAGAAGTGAGTCGCATTTTTATTGGTGAAGAGCGACCGATTACAACCAGTATTAGTGTGGAATGTCCTAATTTGGCTTCCGTAACGTCAGGGCAGGGAATTATTGGTGCACCTGCCACGCAGAGCGTGTGTGTACAA
>JALSIU010000127.1 GCA_026989715.1 Methylomonas sp. | reverse complement strand
TTTGCTTTACTTTCTAAGGCAAATGCCTCTAAAAATTCAGAATCAAGTTGTCGAATAGGGATGAGCTTTTGTAAATCTTTTAGAGTAATGGGCTCCTCACTAATTTTCTGAGCACCTGCGTTATTAGAGCCGACGCTTTTTCCCTTAGCTGAGTCATTTTTTTTTACATTAAAAATTTTTTTAAATAAGGCCATTCACCCCTGTCCCTCTAAGAATAATCATACTGATAAGTATAACGCAAATAACACCCAAAAACCCATTACATTAGCATTTAATAATGTCCAAACAAGCCCTGATGCACTCTACACATTCAGCTTATTTTTATGACTAAATTTTAACTAATCCCTAAAAAACAAAGCCTATTTAAACTAGAAAATTTTTCTAACAACAAAAGCCAAAACATCCAATAAATCTGATTCCAAACCAATCGTTTCCTGTTTATCGGGTCTTTGCATCATACTTTCAAAATTATGCTTTCCCTCTGCTCTACGAGATGCTTTTTCTTGTCGCTGTACCTGTTCATGTAGCAATTGTCCACCTACGCGTTTCCATTCCATGAGATGCTGTAATTCACCATTATCCAACCAGAGTCCATGATAGGGACAACTATCTACAATCACACCACTTTTTCTGGCAAAATTGGTACGACGCATAAACGCCTGACACACAGGGCATTTTATATACTTAACAGCCTGCCGAATTGAGTAGAAATCCGTATTAATATTATTTAAATACACTTGATTGATACTACCTAAATCAGTAACCGAATATTCTAACAAAAACTCTAATTCGCCTAAGTCAAAAAACAAGCCAAAGCAATCCGTACAACGCTCAATCGACAACGGTTGCTCTAGCTGCAATTGAATGGTTTCTAACGCTATCTCACAATGTGGGCACATACGCCCAGAATTTACTCCTTGCACACTGTACTCATGCTGACCCTGTAAATCCATATCATTACGCACACCACAATAACGACAATGACTAGAATTGACGCTTAAAGGCGCAGAACAGCTACGACATCTCGCCATTACAAAGCATCCAAAATGTCTTTTTTCTTTGCGGCATATTCCGTTTCAGAAATTAAGTCCGCTTGAAACATTGTTTTTAATTGCGCTAATTTTTGCATCGGGTCTTCAGTGTTTGTTTGTTGCGTACCAAACCCTGCACTCATCGCATTTGCCATCGACTGCCCCATCCCCATACCAGCCCCTAAGCCCATGCCTAAACCAGCCCCGCCACCTTCATTTCTAGCGGCTTCACGCATGGCCTCTAGTTGTTGCATGCTCGCATAATCTAATCCGACCGCTTTTGCCGCTTGTGCTTCCGCCGTTAAATCAGCAATCCGATTAATACGTGTTAACGTATCTGTATCAAAATTAGTACCTTCTATACGAAAATCCGTCATAGCAAAACCCAGTTTCTGAAATTCTGCCTGCAACACCTTATCCATACCCTGAGCAATTTCTTCACGATTAGCATCAATTTCAGCATAAGAAAAACGACTTTCTGCTAAAAAATCGGTTAAAGGATGCATTAAACGATTCGACATGATGTGCCGGAAATCTTCAATGTAAAAATCATGCTCCCCTCCGACAACATCTACAAAAAAAGATTTAGCATCCACAATACGGTAACTATAATTACCATAAGCTTGCAAGCCGACCGGAAATTTATATTTTGGGTCTTCATACTTTATAGGCGAACTGGTTCCCCATTTCTGATCCAATATTTTGGTTCTTTTAAAAAAATACAGTTGTGCTTTATGCTCGCTTTCAAAGAACTGCATAAACTTAGTCACTGTAGTCCAAAAAGGAATATTATCGGTTTCCAAGTTAAGTAAGCACTCTTTTTCTAATACTGCCTTCACTTTACCTTGGTAAACAAAAATGCAACCTTGCCCAGGCCCTACAATAAGCTTTGAAGCATTTTTCAGTTCATCACCATTACCACGCCATTGCTGAAATAAAACATCTGAGCTCGGCGATTCCCACTGAATAACTGATCGTAACTGCCGTTTAACGCCATCAAAAAGTGCCATAATAACTCCATGCAAAAGATATACTATTCAATGATAGCCCAAAAGTCAGAGCGTGTACAAAATCAAAAAAAACATTGCGAATTTTATATTTGTAGCTGAATAATGGTTAAATTAACAGTATCATGGCGGTTTTATAGAAAACACAAGGATTATTCATGGCACTGCGTACATTTAACAACATCTATCCTACCTTAGGCAATGCAAACTATATCGACACGAGTGCCGTCATTATTGGCGATGTAACGCTTGCTGATCATGTTTCAGTCTGGCCGATGGTTGTTATTCGAGGCGATGTTGCCGGTATCGAGATTGGCGAACAAAGTAATATTCAAGATGGTGCCGTATTACATGTTTCGCATGCCGGAAAATTTAGTCCCAAAAGTGCACCGCTAACAATAGGCAAAGGGGTTACGATTGGGCACAGAGCAGTAGTACACGCCTGTACCGTCGGTGATTACTGCTTAATCGGCATTGGTGCAATTATTATGGATAATGCGATACTGGAAGATCATGTCATGCTAGGCGCAGGAGCCTTAGTTCCACCCGGCAAGGTTTTACAAAGTGGCCACCTTTATATTGGCTCACCCGCAAAACAAGCGCGTCCCTTAACTGAGACAGAAAAAGAATTTTTAGAATATTCAGCACAAAATTATGCCAAATTAAAAGATGCATATTTAGCTGAAATAAATCCCGAAACCAACCTAAACCATTCTATTGCAAGTCATAAAAGGAACACGTCATTTTAAGTGACACGCCACCTTCCACAGCATAAGAAGTTAAGAAAAAGCTTCGGAATTTATAACAACGACCCTGCTATAAAAATACTATCTTTCCAACATTGCCAATTTTCCCGGCTTGCCATCCCACTCTTCAGCATCCGGTAACGCATCGGCCACATCGGTAATAACGGGCCAACTTTGTGCTAATTCTGCGTTAATCTCAATAAATTGCTCCTGACCTTCCGGCAATTCATCTTCAGAAAAAATGGCTTCAGCAGGACACTCCGGCTCACACAAAGTACAATCTATACATTCGTCAGGGTCAATCACTAAAAAGTTTGGTCCTTCATGAAAACAATCTACAGGGCATACATCAACGCAATCTGTAAATTTACATTTAATGCAATTTTCTGTAACGACAAAAGTCATACTTAATTCCTAATTTTATATGTTTATTAAAATATATTTGTTATCACTATGCCTTACGCACCTTAAAACAACAAATACTAAGACCAAAGAAGTTTATCTTCAGCCTTAAACTTTAAGATAACTCTGAGTCAGCAAAGTGTTGGTTTTTTCCTAAAACCAGCACATAGAAATAGCTTTCTGCCACACTCACTCCTATCTGGCTCGCTATTTTATCAGAAAGAAAGGCATAAATGCATCCTATTGTCACGTGTCTTTTACCACAAAAAAACCGAGTGAATCCTTAAAAAAACAGCTTATGCAGTTGCCAACTTAAGCCCCATCGCAAATAACAAGATAGCAATCGTCACGCGCAACCAATTATCAGGAATATGTCGCCCAACTAAACTTCCTAAATAAATGGCAGGTATCCCACCTAATAACAAGCCCATCAATAAATCAAAATCAACCGCACCAAAATGCAGGTGCCCCATGCCGGCAATCGCCGTTAAAGGTACGGCATGGGCAATATCCGTTCCAACAATAGCCACCGGTTTTTTATGTGGGTACAACAAAAATAAAATAGCAGAACCAATAGCACCCGCCCCTACCGAAGAAATCGTCACCAATATACCCAAAGCAACCCCAGACAATACCGTAATCTGCGGGCGAAATCTTTTTGCAAAAGCAACAAATGTCGATTCACCATGTCGATGACTCACATAAGAAAGCAAACGGCCTTTTATCAATACAATAATCGAGGTTAATATCAACATAACACTCAAAGTCAGCATCATTAAGCGGTCTGAATTAAGGCCTGCCGCCTTGAATTGCTCCAACAAAAAAACGGTAATTATTGAACTCGGCACACTGCCCATGCCCAATAATCCGACAATTTTCCAATCCACCGTTTTATGGCGGTGATGAAAAAAAACACCGCTACATTTGGTAAGTGCCGCATATAATAAATCTGTCCCGACCGCAATAGCAGGGGAAATACCGAAGCCTAAGACTAATATTGGCGTCATTAAAGAGCCACCGCCCACACCGGTTAACCCAATAACAAAACCAACCAAACTACCTGCTGCAATATGAATTAATTCAAAAGGAATGTCCGCAAAAGAAAAGTATTCCATTATGTTTTATTTTCTTTGCGCCAACCAACGCTGACTAAAAAAGCCCGCATAAATAGCAACCACCATCACCGCGCCCTCTACGGAAAACAGCCCTAAACTGGCAACAGCAGGCCCCGGACAATACCCTGACATTCCCCAGCCAACACCAAAAATAGCAGCACCTAAGATTAAAGGTTTATTAATAATTGTTTGCTTAGACACATGAAAACTCGTTTCAAAAATCGGCGTAGGCCGTTGTAAAATAAAACGAAAACTGACCATCGAAACGGCTAACGCCCCCATCATCACAAAGGCCAAACTAGGATCCCAGTTCCCTGTTACATCCAAAAAGTTCAACACCTTATTTGGATCAATCATTTGTGATAAAGCAAGCCCTAGTCCAAAAATAATGCCGGCCAGCAATGCAACCAAATTATTTTTCATCCTGTTACCCCCAAAAGGTGCTTCAATATATACACCGTAATGCCACCACTGAGCATAAAAGTTATCGTTGCCGTTATTGAGCGCAATGAAAAATTAGCGATACCGCAAATACCATGACCACTGGTACAACCACTACCCATACGCGTACCAAATCCAACCAAAAAACCACCACAGATAATTAATAAGACAGGATAATTTGCACGCAACTGCAAACTACCCTCGCTAATCCACTGAAAAATACCGGCACCCAGAACCAAGCCAAGCAGAAATATAATACGCCATATTTCCTCTTTTTTAGGGGCACTAAAAACGCCGTTCATAATACCGCTAATGCCCGCCATACGCCCATTTAATAGTAGTAGCAAACTCACGCTCAAACCAATTAATGCTCCGCCTAATAAAGCGGAAACAGGAGTAAAATTTTCCAAAAATTCACCATTGAGATTAACTTAAAATTGCTTCATTATAAGGGCTAATAGCAGGTGGGCAAAATTTACCTGTCCGAATGCCATATGCTTTATAACAATAAACAAGCTTGTTATAAACTATAGCTCCCCACAATGTAATAAACAAAAACCAGACACTTATGTTTGAAATTGCTGAATTAGGTCACACCATTGCCAAAGCTGACTACCACAAACAGGTTCCCACCCTGCGTACTCAACTACTGACCGTACAACAAACCCTTAGTCAACTCGATTTCTCCGTTATTATTCTTATCTCCGGCGTAGATGGCGGTGGTAAAGGCGACGTAATCAACCTATTGAATGAATGGCTAGACCCTCGTTTTATGCGCACTAATGCCTATGACTCCCCTAGCGATGAAGAACGCGAACGCCCAAAGTTCTGGCGTTTCTGGCGTACCATGCCGGCAAAAGGCACCATAGGCATCTATGTAGGCTCATGGTATAGCGAACCTATCGCCCAACATGTACACGCAAAAATTGATGCCACAAAATTACAAACACAACTTATCCATATCAAAGAACTCGAACAAGAACTCGCAGATGACGGCACTTTAATCATAAAATGCTGGTTACACCTAAAGCAAGAACAACAAAAAAAACGCTTGAAGCAATTAGAAAAAAATCCAGAAACGGCTTGGCAAGTCACCAAGCGTGATAAAGAACACTTAAAAATGTACGACAGCTTCGTCAACACAGCCGAAAATGTATTACAAGAAACCAGTACCAGCCAAAACCCTTGGCTTATTGTTGAAGGTAGCGATATTCGCTATAGCAGCCTCACAGTAGGGCAACACATCCTTGATAAAATAAACGCCCATATACACGCACGCCAATTAGCCGCAAATACGCCGCCTCCGCAACCGATAGCACGCACCCTCCATGGTAACCAACCGATCCTGCTAGATGCCTTAGACCTCAGCTTAGAGCTGGATAAAAAACAATACAATGAACAATTAAATCACTACCAAGGCAAACTGAATAAACTGGCTCGGCACGCACATCAGAAAAAAATATCCAGCGTGCTCGTCTTTGAAGGCTGGGATGCAGGCGGCAAAGGCGGAGCCATCCGACGACTTACCCATGCCATTGATGCGCGTAGCTATCAAGTGATTCCTATTGCAGCCCCTACTGACGAAGAACAAAGACAGCACTATTTATGGCGTTTTTGGCGACATATGCCACGTGCAGGAAGAGTTACCATTTATGACCGTAGCTGGTATGGGCGCGTCCTCGTTGAGCGCGTAGAAGGCTTTGCGCAAGAACACGAATGGCAACGCGCCTATCCTGAAATTCGCAATTTTGAAGAAGCACTCACCGACCACGGCATCGTCTTGGTCAAATTCTGGCTACATATAGACAAAGAAGAACAACTACGCCGCTTTAAAGAACGCGAACAAATCAGCTATAAGCAACATAAAATCACCGAAGAGGATTATCGCAACCGAGAAAAATGGGATGACTACGCACTCGCAGTCAATGATATGGTTGCCCGCACCAGCACTCAATCTGCATTATGGACATTAGTAGAAGCCAATAATAAACGCTATGCACGTATTAAAGTACTTAAAACCTACTGTGACAAATTAGAGCAACAACTCGATCATTAAACAATATGCAACTGCAATTAAACTGGCAACGCAGACCACCTCCTAGCAAGCTACAAAGCTATGCATGTAACTTAGCGATAGGAAAATTATATATCAGCATGCACGCAGATTGCTTATATCAAAGCACATGGTTTATTGATAACCACACACAACTCATGTCATCCAAAGCATTACAAAACCTAATTGATGATATTTGGAAAAACATGCCGGTCAATCGCCTTGTTAGCTTACAGTACCAAGGAACGTCTTTTCAGCGGCAAGTTTGGCAAGCTATCAGCGATATTCCTAGAGGCCAAACCAGAACCTATGGCGAACTAGCCAGCGCAATCAAGACTAGCCCAAGAGCCCTTGCCAATGCCTGCCGTCAAAACCCATTTCCCTTTATCATTCCCTGCCATCGCGTACTCAGAAAAACAAGTATCGGTGGTTATGCGGGACATACAACGGGCTCACTCATCGACCTTAAAGTAGCCTTATTGCAGCATGAAGCGGGATAAAGTAAAGTTCGCAAGCCCCTCATGAATTTGTAGTACCGTCGGCCAATCGTTATAATCATGCAAAACCAACATAACATCGTTTGCCTCTCATTAGTTCACACTCAAGCCAATTAAACCATGACCTCTCATCAGTTAATCGACCTGTTTGTGGAAGCACTCTGGCTAGAAAGTGGCTTGAGTAAAAATACGCTAAGTGCCTATGCCAGTGATTTACGCTTATTCAAAAAAAGTATGGCTAATACAACATTAGCAGAAGCCAGCAACCAAGACATCAAACACTTTTTAGCCTTACGCCATGAGCAAGGCATCAGTACGCGCTCTACTGCGCGTATTTTATCGAGCCTGCGCCGTTTTTATACTTATCTGATACGCGAAAAGCATATCAGTGCCGACCCGACTGCTTTAATTGAATTACCACGTATTAGTCGTAGCTTACCGGACTCTTTATCAGAACAGAATGTTGAACAACTCCTGGCCGCACCGGAAACCAGTTCTATACTCGGTGAGCGCGATAAAGCCATGCTGGAAATGCTCTATGCCACAGGCTTACGCGTTTCTGAACTGGTTACCATTAGTACAGACCAAATTAACCTACGCCGTGGCGTGGTACGCATTACCGGCAAAGGCAATAAAGAACGCTTAGTGCCTCTCGGTGAACATGCACAAGACTGTATCGAAAAATATATGCGCCATAGTCGTATCGCGTTGCTATCTGAACGTCCCTGCAACACGCTCTTTGTCACTAATCGTGCCGCCGGTATGACACGCCAAGCTTTTTGGCATATCATTAAACGTTATGCCAAAAAGGCCGGCATTACTAAGCATTTATCGCCACACACATTACGCCATGCCTTTGCCACGCATTTATTGAATCATGGCGCAGATCTCCGCGTAATTCAATTATTACTTGGCCATAGCGATTTATCGACCACCCAAATATATACACATATTGCCAACGAACGCTTAAAAGAGTTGCACGCTAAATTTCACCCACGAGGCTAACCTTAAAATGACTCAATCGATTCACCCAACGGCTTATATCGCCGACACTGCCAGTTTAGGCGATAACATCAGCATCGGCCCCTTTGCTGTAATTGAAGCCAATACTCGAATTGGCGACCATTGTAAAATTGGGGCGCATGCCGTCGTACGCCCCTATACAAAAATGGGGACGGGCAATACCTTGCATGCGCATGTGGTATTAGGCGATATTCCTCAAGATACCAGCTTTGACGAAGCCACGATCACCTGGCTAGAAATTGGGGATAACAATACATTTAGAGAAGGCTTTACTGCACATCGCGGCTCTACTGAAAATGCCGTTACCCGTATCGGTTCGCACTGTTTTTTTATGAACAACAGCCATGTCGCGCATGACTGCCAAATCGGTCATCACACCATTTTTGCCAATAATGTCGCCATCGGCGGCTTTGTACAAATTGATGATCACGTATTTATGGGCGGTAGTGTCGTTGCACATCAATTTTGCCGTATTGGTTCTTATGCCATTGTGCAAGGCACGACAGGACTGAATAAAGATGCCATTCCTTTTTGTTTGATTGCAGGCTATCCCGCTAAACATTACCGTTTGAATACAGTTGGCTTAAAGCGTGCCGGTATTACCGGAGAACGTTATAAAGTGATTGCGACCGCTTTTAGGTTATTACGCAAAAATGCAAGTATCGAGCATTTAGAAGAAACAGAAGAAATTAAGTATTTAAAAGCATGGCTTGCCGTTAAATCTAAGCGTGGACTGCATGGATTTATGGTGCTTGACAACAAATAGTATTAGCACCTATCGGCAGCATAAAGCCCGAATTGATAACGGGCTTTTGTTTTTTCAGTCCTGCACATACTGCGCACTGGTTAATGCCTTCAGAAACGCAACTAAATCCTGCTTTTCTTGCCGGCTTAAATGCAAGGGAAAAATCGCGGCATCCAATAAAGGATTATTATCCCCCCCCTTATCATAATACTCCACCACGTCTTCTAAGGTTGCCACGCTCCCATCATGCATATAAGGTGCGGTTAATGCGATATTTCTTAGTGTGGGTGTTTTAAATTTACCAATATCTGCAATCACTTTGGTCACATTAAAGCGACCTAGCTCAGCACGTTGCGCCGCCGTAAACTCAAAATCATCCGGACTATCCCCCGCTCTTAAAGCATTAACAAAGGCATTAAACTGCCCACTGAGCTTATTAAAACCCACCCCTAAATTATAAAAACGGTTATCCATAAATAAAGCATCTTTACCGGCAATTTCATGGCAATTAGCGCAATTCCCCTTACGCCTAAATAAACGCATCCCTCGTGCTTCGCTCTGCGTCATAGCACTGCGATCACGGCCAAATAAATAACGATCAAAGGCTGAATTGCCTGCAATCAAAGTACGCTCAAAACTTGCAATAGCTTGACTAATTTGAGCTAAAGTAATCTCTTTACCTGTTTGCTGAAAAATAGTAGCAAACTGCTTACGATAAGTAGGGTCTTGCATCACTAAAGCCACAATTTGCGCTCCATCTTTTAAGCCATGCTCCACAGGGTTTAATAAGGGGCCTAGTGCCTGTGCTTCTAAACTTAACGCTCTACCGTCTACAAATAAAGTTTTATAAAATGCAGCATTCACGACTGTGGGCGCATTTCTAAATCCCGTCAGCTGTCTAATGCCAACGGCAACCGCGCGGCCATCGGTAAAGGCTTTATCCTCTTGGTGACAGCTCGCACAACTCACCGTACCATCCTGACTTAACCGTTTATCATGAAATAAGCGTTTTCCTAAAGCAATTTTTGCAAGCGTTTGTGGATTATCATTGGGAATCGCTAAGGCTGGAAGACCTAATAAATCATTTGCTAGCAATCCGCTAGAATATAAAAATAACCCTAAAAAAATACTATAAATTTTCACCCGCCCCCTCCGCAATAACTAAAAATAAGTTAAAAAAAAGCCCTTTAAACAAAGGGCTTTGGTAAAGATTTAAAACGACTTTAACCAAGCATCTCCTAAATTAGAAAAGCCGTCTTAAACCTTAAAAGTGTGCAAAAAATAATAACAAGATAAAGCGCAAGTATTCAATTACTCGTGCAATCTCTATAGTTTAATCCTGCTCAGGCATATCCTGAACAATCAAAATATACGGTTCGCCCAATGGGAACTCATCATCCATCTCTTTAAAATAGATCACTTTACCGTAAGTCTCATTAACAGCAGGTAAGATTTTAGCCGCTTCTTCAGCGGTTAAATCCGGGAATGTCGCATGGGCTCTAGGCACCTCGACTAAATGATAATGCCAGTATTTTTTCTCTTCTTCAGGCAATGTATTATATTGCGCTGTCGTAATAATATATTCAAAACCAATGGGCTTGTCTTGGTCTTTCATACCTGAATGAAACATCAAACAGATCATAGTGCTATCTTCATACGCCTTACAATGATGATGCACAATCATTTGCAGTTTAGGATCATGTACATCATGCGAATCCGGCTTCATATGACGAATGGCCTGAATATGCAAATCATTAAAACCTAAATGATTTGGATATTCTTTTTGACGTGGGTTAAGCGTTTCATTATAAAGTGGTGCCGTTTCTGCAACAACGGGCTTGCTTTCAAACGTTGAACAACCGGTTGTTAAAGCAACTAAACCTGCTGCCATAAGTAATTTTAATTTCATATTCATCTCCCCCGAGATCTGTTTTATTGGTAACTCAAAAATAGTATTGATTAAATACATATTAGGGTTTTATTATATTATAAAAATATAATATGTCAATATAATATCCTACTTTTTTAGTAGGAAAATCAGAAAAATAATACAACCAGCTGTTTGTAAAACAATTATTTTAATACTCAAACTTTATTTAGACAGACTTGAACTTTACCATTTCGCCCTTAAAATAGACTGATATCACATCACCCTGACTTTTCTTTGTCTCCTCTTGCATAAAATACGCATATGAAAAAACAACTTTTATTTGGTTTAACCCTCAGCATAGCCATTATTAGCTCTGCAAGCCATGCTTTTAGCGACTCTCCGGAGGCTAGCTTTGATAGTTCGGCCAACCGCCCTGTACCAACACTTGCACCCATGCTAAAAAAAGTACTGCCCAGTGTTGTGAATATCTCAACACAGGGAACGGTAGCTGTCGCTCAGCACCCCTTAATGAATGACCCGTTCTTTCGCCAATTTATCCCAAAAATGCCAACCGAACGCCAGACGCAGGGAATTGGATCAGGTGTGATCGTTGATGCCAACAAAGGCTATATCCTGACTAATAATCATGTGATTGCCAATGCCGATACTATTTTTGTCACCTTAAAAAACAAACAAAAATTAAAGGCAAAATTAATTGGCACTGATGCAGAAACCGATATTGCAGTTTTGCAAGTTGATAGTCATGACCTAACCGATATTCCGCTGAGTAATTCAGATCAATTACAAGTCGGTGATTTTGTGGTCGCCATCGGCAACCCATTCGGCTTAGGTCATACCGTAACATCCGGCATGGTTAGCGCATTGGGACGCACCAACCTAGGCATTGAAGGTTATGAAAATTTTATTCAAACCGACGCATCCATCAACCCCGGAAATTCCGGCGGTGCTTTAATTGACTTGCGCGGCCATTTAATCGGCATCAATTCCGCCATATTGGCTCCTTCCGGCGGCAATGTCGGCATAGGCTTTTCCATCCCTATTAATATGGCTAAAAAAGTCATGGCTCAACTCATAGAGCATGGTGAAATTAAACGTGGTCTATTAGGTGTGCAGATTCAAGACCTAAGCCCTGATCTCGCTGAAGCTATGAATTTACAAGGGATACAAGGCGCATTAGTCTCGCGCGTCACACAACACAGTGCCGCTGATAAAGCCGGCATTCAAGCAGGCGATGTCATTGTTGCCATCAATGATAAAAAAATATCAGGCTCCAGTGCATTACGCACTAATATTGGCCTAAAACGTGTCGGTGAAAAAATACGTATCGACTATTATCGTCATGGCAAACTCAATACAGTCCATACACGTGTCGGCACTCTCAACTCAGGCCAACAAGCAAGTGCCACCGTACACGATATACCACTTTTAAAAGGCACAACATTAAAAGCACTTAGCAAACAAACGCCTTACCAAGGCAGTAGCCAAGGTTTATTAATTACCGATATAAAGGCCAATAGCCCTGCGGCCAGAGTGGGTTTAATGGAAGGCGATATTATTTTAGCCGTCAATAAACGCAAAGTCAGCAATCTGAGTGAGCTTAAAAAAGCAATCAACTTATCACTCAGACAAGTGCTTATTCATTTGCAACGTGGCCAAAATTTCTTGTACCTTGTCATTAAATAAAGCGTCATAATGCCTATGCCCCCACTTAAATGCGTAGGCACTGATTTTAGGCTCTCCCCTGCACAAACAAGCAACAATATGACTCTAAAAATACAACAAATTCCCGTCCTACAAGATAATTATATTTATCTGATTCACGATACCGCCTCCACAGAAACGGTAGTGGTAGATCCTGCACTAGCTGAACCGGTACTGACTTGTCTTAATGAAAATGGCTGGCAACTGAGCCGCATTCTAAATACCCACCACCACGCCGACCATACCGGCGGCAACCTAGCACTAAAACAAACAACCGGTTGCCAAGTCATAGGCTCGGCAACCGATACAGCACGCATCCCCGGCATTGATATAGCATGCGGTGAGGGCGATAACATCAAACTTGGCCAGCATACGATTCAGATACTTGACTGTGCAGGGCACACCAGCGGCCACATTGCCTTTTATATCGCAACGGCAAACGCCCTATTTTGTGGTGACACACTGTTTGCCATGGGCTGCGGCCGTTTATTTGAAGGTACTGCCGCACAAATGTGGCAGGCTTTAAAAAAATTCACCGCACTGCCTTTACAGACCCAAATCTATTGTGCGCACGAATATACCGCCGCTAACGCACAATTTGCACTTTCAGTTGAACCGAGCAATCAAGACTTATTAAAAACAATCACTCACGTTGAGCAATTAAGAGCCGCTCAGCAAGCGACCGTTCCCACTACTTTGGCACAGGAATTAGCCACTAACCCTTTCTTACGCCCTAACAGCCCCGAAATTCAAACAACACTCAATATGCAAGGTGCATCTGAGCTGGCCATTTTTACTGAGCTAAGAAAAAGAAAAAACAATTTCTAGCTTCCATATTAATTTTACAAACTCAACCGCCTCTGCCTCGCAGCAGGCAAAACGCAACCAATCCCCAGACATTGAATTAAATTCTTCATTTGACATATCTTGCCAACAGAAGTACTTTATCGGGTTGATTTAAAATTTTATTATATAATAGTCCGCTGTCCTTAATTTAAGAGTTACCAATGGAAGAATTTCACCGTATTAGTCGCCTCCCCCCTTATGTTTTTAATATCGTCAATGACTTAAAAGCACAAGCTAGATCCCAAGGCGAAGATATTATTGATTTTGGCATGGGTAACCCTGACCAGCCAACACCACAGCATATTGTGGATAAAATGGTGGAAGCAACACAGCGTGAAGACACGCATCGCTATTCTGTTTCACGCGGCATTCCACGGCTTAGACGTGCCATTTGCAACTGGTATAAAACACGTTATGACATTGAGCTTGACCCCGAAACACAAGCAATTGTTACCATTGGCTCAAAAGAAGGCCTAGCACATTTGGCTTTAGCCACTTTAGGGCCCGGGGACACGGTCATGGTACCTAATCCCGCCTACCCAATTCACCCTTACGGCATTGTGATTGCCGGTGCAGATTTAAGACATGTCAAAATGGTACCGGGCGTTGATTTTGTCGAAGAACTGCATAAAGCGATTGCCGAATCCTGGCCAAAGCCCAAAATGCTTATTCTCAACTTCCCGGGCAACCCAACCACTCAATGCGTTGAGCTAGATTTCTTTGAAAAAATCATTGCCGTTGCGCGTGAGCATAAAATTTGGGTAGTACACGATATTGCCTATGCGGATATTGTCTTTGATGGCTACAAAGCCCCTTCCATATTACAAGTAGAAGGGGCGGAAGAAGTCGCCGTCGAATTTTTCTCTTTATCAAAAAGTTACAATATGCCCGGTTGGCGAGTTGGCTTTATGTGTGGCAATAAAGAACTGGTGGCAGCACTCGCCCGCATTAAGTCTTATTTAGATTATGGTATGTTTACCCCCATTCAAATTGCAGCCATTACCGCATTAGAAGGCCCGCAAGACTGTGTTGCCGACATTTGTGCCATGTACAAAGAACGCCGTGATGTACTATGCGACGGCTTAAACTCGATTGGCTGGCATGTCGAAAAACCCAAAGCGACCATGTTTGTCTGGGCTCCCATCCCGAATGCCTATAAAGAAATGGGATCCATTGAATTTAGTAAAAAAATGATTACCGATGCCAAAGTAGCAGTATCGCCCGGTATAGGCTTTGGTCAATTTGGTGACGACCATGTGCGTTTTAGTTTAATTGAAAATGAACACCGAACGCGACAAGCCATTCGTGGCATTCGCGCTATGTTCAAACAAGACGGCTTAATCTAAAATAGAAGCCGCAACACCCTATAAAAATAAGAAATTTAACCCGTTTTTCCAATTTATTGCTCAGGAGTTTGATTTGAAGCCAGTAAAAGTAGGCGTTTTAGGCTTAGGTACTGTCGGTGGCGGTACTGTTAATGTACTAAAACGTAATGCACAAGAAATCTCACGGCGCGCAGGCAGAGATATTATTGTCACCCGCGCCTCAGCACGTGATCTGAGCCGAGAGCGTATTTGCAGCACGGAAGGCATCAGCTTAAGCACCGACCCTTTAGAGATTGTTAACGACCCTGAGATTGACATTATCTTAGAACTAATCGGCGGAACAACACTGGCTAAAGACTTAGTACTACAAGCCATTGCCAATGGTAAACACATTGTCACCGCCAATAAAGCACTGATAGCCTTACACGGCAATGAGATTTTTGCAGCCGCCGGCGAAGCCAATGTCGTGGTCGCCTATGAAGCCGCCGTTGCAGGTGGCATCCCTATTATCAAAGCCATTCGCGAAGGCTTAAGTGGCAACCAAATCAACTGGTTAGCAGGCATTATCAACGGTACCGGTAATTTTATTCTCACTGAAATGCGTGATAAAGGCCGTGATTTTGCCGATGTATTAGCTGAGGCACAAGCCCTAGGCTACGCAGAAGCCGACCCCACTTTTGATGTGGAAGGCATTGATGCCGGCCATAAACTCATGATTCTAGCCTCCATTGCATTCGGCATTCCATTGCAATTTGAAAATGTCTTTACCGAAGGCATTAGCAACATCACTCGTGCTGATGTCGAATATGCCGGCGAATTAGGCTACCGCATTAAACACCTCGGCATTGCGCGAAAAACGACCAAAGGCATTGAATTAAGAGTACACCCCACGCTAATCCCTGAGCGGCGTTTAATTGCCAATGTTGATGGCGTAATGAATGCAGTTTTAGTACACGCTGATGCAGTAGGACCGACCCTTTATTACGGCGCAGGCGCAGGCGCAGAAGCCACCGCTTCGGCCGTTATTGCTGATGTTGTTGATGTTGTGCGCACGCTGACCTTATCCGCTAAAAATCGCGTGCCCCATCTTGCCTTTCAAGATAACGCCATTACCGACCTTTCCATATTAAGCCCTGACGAAATAGAAACAACTTACTATTTACGCTTAACGCTTGAAGACAAACCGGGCACACTAGCCGATATTACGCATATTTTAGCCAAACACAATATTAGCATTGAAGCGATTATACAAAAAGAACCGCATCATGACGAAACCGAACTTCCCGTTATCATGCTTACCCAAAAAACGATAGAAAAAGAAATGAATTCAGCCATTTCAGCTATCGAAAACTTATCGTCGGTTACTGGACAAGTAACACGCATACGTCTTGAAACTTTAGGATAACTCCATATGGCAACACATACACGTTATACAGGCTTAATTGAACACTACCGAGACCGTCTACCGGTCAGCGATTCTACTCGCATCATCAGCTTAGGCGAAGGCAACACCCCACTGATTGAACTGCAAAACATCCCTAGATTAATAGGCAAAGATGTTAAAATTTATATTAAATACGAAGGCCTAAATCCAACCGGCTCCTTTAAAGATAGGGGTATGAGCATGGCCGTCACTAAAGCAGTAGAGGATGACAGCCAAGCCATTATCTGCGCGTCAACCGGCAATACATCTGCCGCCGCCGCCGCTTATGCAGTCCGCGCGGGCATTACCGCTTTTGTCTTAATCCCTGAAGGCAAAATTGCACAAGGAAAATTAGCGCAAACGCTTATGTATGGTGCGCAAATCATTCAAATCAGAGGTAACTTTGACGAAGGCATGAGCTTGGTAAAACAAGTAGCAGACCACGCCCCTGTCACCATCGTCAATTCAATCAACCCTTTCAGAATTGACGGCCAAAAAACGGCGGCTTTTGAAATTGTTGATGAACTGGGCAAAGCACCGGATTTTCATTGCCTACCTGTAGGTAATGCCGGCAATATCACCGCCTACTGGAAAGGGTACAGTGAATATGCCACAGAAACCAACGGTCTAGCAGCAGTCAGTGCTAACCGCCCTGTCATGTGCGGCTACCAAGCCGCCGGCGCAGCCCCTTTTATTGCCGGCAAAATGATTGATAAACCCGAAACGGTTGCAACCGCCATTCGTATCGGACACCCACAATCATGGGATTTAGCCTGGAATGTACATAAAGAATCAGGCGGCTGGTTTGATAGCTTTACTGATGAGCAAATTTTGGCCGCACAAAAAATGCTTTCTGCTTACGAAGGTATTTTCTGCGAACCAGCATCGGCGACTTCATTAGCAGGTGCATTAAGTGATATTGCTTCCGGAAAAATCCCTGAAGGCAGCACCATTGTTTGCACCTTAACCGGTAACGGCCTAAAAGACCCCGATACGGCAATACAACAATGCACAGACACACACCCCGTCTCCATTGATGCATCACTTGATGCAGTGAAAAAAGCAATTTTGGATAATATGTAAGTAAGTGCCCATCAACGTAAGGGCATGTAAATAGTACATGCCCTTTTTTATATAAATCACCAACAATATGATTAAAAATCTTTTCTTAAGGAAAAGTTTTTACAAAAGTTAACAAAGAAATAATTTTAAAAAAAAAGCCCTGTTATTTGCATAACAGGGCTTTTTAATATGGAGCTGGTGATGGGAATCGAACCCGCGACCTGCTGATTACAAATCAGCTGCTCTACCGATTGAGCTACACCAGCTAAAACTGTTTATAACCTTATCCGTAAGATTATTCTTTAAATGGAGCTGGTGATGGGAATCGAACCCGCGACCTGCTGATTACAAATCAGCTGCTCTACCGATTGAGCTACACCAGCTAAAGAACGGATATTATAAGGGCTGTTTATTTCTTTGACAAGTATTTTATCGACTTTTACGCGCTCTTTTTTTAGTCCCTTTTTGAGCCGGAACTCGTCTATTATTATTTTCAGTACGTTGCGTTCTAAAAGAATTTCCTTTAGTACGCAACTTAGTTGCTTTACCGCCCTCTTTAGGTTGCCAATTGGGAATAAGGTGATGTTTGCCATTGCCAATCAAATCAGCACGCCCCATGTTTTTTAGGGCTTCACGCAATAAAGGCCAGTTTTTTGGATCATGATAGCGTAAAAATGCTTTGTGTAGCCGCCGCTGTTTAATTCCTTTCGGAATTGACATATTTGAGGCATCGCGGCGACTAATTTTATGTAAGGTGTCTTTGCCTGAATGATACATTGCCGTCGCAATCGACATAGGCGATGGCAAAAAGGCTTGCACCTGATCAGCTCGAAATCCATTACGCTTTAACCACAAGGCTAAATTAAGCATATCTTTATCATCAGTTCCTGGGTGGGCGGCAATAAAATAAGGAATTAAGTATTGCTCCTTACCGGCTTCTTTGGAATATTTTTCAAACATTTGTTTGAAACGATCATAAGTCCCCATACCTGGCTTCATCATTTTTGATAAAGGCCCCTCTTCGGTATGCTCCGGTGCTATTTTTAAATAACCGCCGACATGATGCGTTACCAACTCTTTAACATATTCAGGCGACTCTACGGCTAAATCGTAACGTAAGCCAGAGGCAATAAATATTTTTTTAATGCCTTTTAAGGCACGAGCACGCCGATATAATTTGATTAAAGGCGCGTGATCCGTATTCAAATTCTCACAAATTCCCGGAAAAACACAAGAAGGCAAACGACAAGCAGCTTCTATCTTTTCATCCTTACAAGCCAAACGATACATATTAGCAGTCGGCCCGCCTAAATCAGAAATATGCCCGGTAAAATTAGGCGAGGTATCGCGAATCGCTTCAATTTCTTTAATAATAGAATCTTCAGAACGGCTTTGGATAATACGCCCTTCATGCTCAGTGATTGAACAAAACGAACAGCCGCCAAAGCAACCGCGCATAATATTCACCGAGTGCTGAATCATTTCAAAGGCGGGGATATTAGCTTGGCCATACTGCGTATGCGGCAGACGTGAATACGATAAATCAAAGACACCATCCATTTCATTGGTACTCAGCGGGATAGGTGGTGGATTTACCCAGATATAGCGTTGCATATGCTTTTGCAAGAGCGGACGCGCATTGCCGGGGTTCATTTCTCCATGCATCACCCGCGACGCATGTGCGTACTGAATGGGATCATCTTTTACGGTTTCAAAATCAGGCAAACGAATCACCGTTTTACGGCGTTGCTGATTACTAATTTTTGAACTGCTCGCTAGCACCTCCTGCGCTTCGGTTTGTTTCTCTGAGCAAACAGCCGCTTCTTCCATTGCATAAGGGCTTTTGGGCTTAATAACTTTACCGGGCGTATCAATATCAGAAGAATCCTTGACCGTCCAACCCGCCGGCACTTGCTTCACAAAATGCACCGTTCCACGAATGCCTTTTAAATCCGAGACCCGCTCTCCCGCCGCCAAACGGTGAGCAATTTCCGTAATTTGACGCTCAGCATTACCATAGACCAATAAATCCGCTTTCGCATCCAATAAAACTGACTTTCTGACTTTATCCGACCAATAATCATAATGCGCAATACGTCTTAAACTCGCTTCAATTCCTCCAATAATAATAGGCACCTCTTTGTACGCTTCACGACAACGATGTGAGTACACATTAACCGCTCTATCCGGCCGGCGTCCCCCTTCCCCGTTCGCCGTATACGCATCATTAGAGCGAATTTTCTTATCCGCCGTATAACGGTTGACCATAGAATCCATATTACCGCCCGTCACCCCAAAAAAGAGGTTTGGCCGCCCTAAACGACTAAAATCATCACTGCTTTGCCAATCAGGCTGCGAAATAATCCCAACCCGAAAGCCTTGTGCCTCCAGCACTCTCCCAATTAATGCCATACCAAAACTAGGGTGGTCAATATAAGCATCACCTGTGACCAAAATAACATCACAGCTATCCCAACCCAAATCATCCATTTCCGCCCGGCTCATAGGGAGTTCATTAGCGACTCCAAAACGCTGCGCCCAATACTTTCGATACGAGAAAATATGTTTGGCATCTAAGATGTTCATGCTTTTATAACCCGATTAAGTACGCTACCATTATTTCTTTTTAAATCCTTGATAAAATTCAAGAACTCAATGTGATACTGCTCATCCAACTGCCTAGCCCTTTTTCTTAATGCTTGCATGGAAAACACCGAATGACCTGATGCGAAAGCAATGCCAATAACATTCCCCCGTCCGCGCACCGGCAAAAATAATAATTTCCAATCAAATGTCGTTCCCATTTCCCAAGCAATTTGTTTAAATAAATCTTTATTTGTCCCCCATAAATTAATCACCAACAAACCGTCGTCCGTCAACAACTCTTTACAGGCAGCAAATAAACTTACGCCTTGTATACTTTCTGCCATGCCCTCATCATCAAATGCATCAATCATAATTAAATCATGCTGTTCGGGGCTTTGCAGGCTTTGCTGTTTTATATGCAAAGCACCATCACCTATTTTTACTTTTAAACGCGGGTCTCTCGGTAATCCAAAAAACCGACGCGCAATTTTAATAATGGCTTGCCGAAATTCAATGGCCTTTATTTGACAATCCGGAAAGTGATATAACAAATATTTTGTTAATAACCCACCGCCAACACCGACCATTAACACATGCTCAGGTTTCTCTTTAAACAGCAACCAAGCCATCATCGAGCGCACATACAAAGAATGCAATTCATTAGGAGCATGCAATTGCATACTGCTTTGTCGGGGGCTAGTACCAAAATGCAAAGCTCGCACTCCCTCTGTGTCAACAATTTCTATTACACCTTGCTCATCAAACTCTTGGTGGATCAATAGCCCTTCATATTTATACATAAATCAGCACAACCCCCTAAAAATAAAATCCACAACAAAGCAAAAATCAAAGCGTTCTCGCCAAACGAAATCCCAAATTACGATCCCGATTGCTTGGATTATCATAATCACGATTGGTCGCACGATTATAACTTGCGCCATTGTACCAACTACCACCACGATAGACGCGACTCGTCGCTCCTATCGCTCCCTTAGGATCATTAGTGGGGCTGTGACGATAATAACGCTCATCATAACCATCCTCCACCCACTCCCAAACATTACCACTCATATCATAAAACCCCAAGCTATTAGCACGCTTCAAGCCAACGGCATGCGTCTTAGCATTCGCATTGCCTTCATACCAAGCCACACTATTTACATCCCCACCACAATATTCAGCATCACTACCCGCACGGCAAGCATATTCCCACTCAGCCTCTGTCGGCAAACGATAATCTAATCCCGTTTTTTGCTTAAGTTGGGCAATAAAATTTTGCACATCATGCCAACTGACATTTTCAATAGGTCTATCCGCCCCGTTAAAATGCGCAGGATTTTTACCCATAACAGCCTTCCACTGCGCTTGCGTGACTTCATATTGCCCTAATTCATAGCTTTGAGTAATGCACACTTTATGCACCGGTTGCTCATCACGACTACCATTATCACTGCCCATTTGCAAACAATCAGGCTTAAGCATAATCATTTTACCAACCCATTGCTCTTTTTTGGCTAGCGCTTCCGCAATAAGAGCTTGTTTACTTTTCTCTTGAGGAATGGCTTTAGGTTTTTGTCGCTCCTTTTTTTTGACAACAACTTTAGAAATCTTGACCGATTTAGTCACTGCTTTTATAGAGGGCGCAGTCGGTTGATTAAAATGCTCTATGCGCTGTAAAGCCTCTTCAGGAAGCTCAGCAAGTTGCCGTTGACTCCAATGCGCCTCTAATTGCGCTATGTCCCGGCACTCTGTACAACTACTCAAATAAGCAGCTAAGGCAGGAGATGTACCATACTGCCGTGCTTGTGCATAATATTGACTATCTTGACGCACCGCTCGCGCAATGGCCTCGCTTTTTTTAAGTCGCTTTTGTGCCGACTTTCGATACGCACACACACCATCACAATGCGCTAAATAATAACGCAATGCCTCGGGAGTATTTTCATGTTCAGCACTCTGATAAGCGGCAACATCTTGCGCAATTTGCAACTGCATATACGCATCAACAGCCTTTTCACTATACGCACAGGGCGATTGGCACTTATTTAAATATCGCCAATAAGCATCACTGCTATGTTCCGCTTTTGCTTTAGAAAAATCCAGCGCATCCGTTTTTTGTTCCTGCTTGATTAAAAATGCCTGCTGTTGCCATATAAAAGCTTTATCAAAATCACTTTTAGCACTTTTCGGTTGCATAGCAGATTCAGCCTTAGGCATTTGCCCTTGTGTGCGAACCTGCTCAGCAATTATTTTTTCCAACACCGAAGGCCGTATCACAACCCCCATACTTTTTCCTTGCTGACGGACTTGTTCAGCGGCGGCCTGCGCCTGCTTTAAATGGCGCATCACTTGCTGATTGTGCATTTTTCCTTGTTGTTGCAATGTCTGTTGCAATTGCCGTTGTGCAACCTGTTGCTGTTGACGCAACACGCGCAACTGATGCAAACGCTTTTGTTGTTTGGTACTCGGGTCTTGCAGCACGACATTATTTGCCGCCTCCTTTTTAGCGACATCTACCGTTGGCTTCACATCATTTTGCGCACAGGCATTAAGTAATAATATGAACAGTACTAGAAATTGGCGCATATGAAATCACCCTAATTAAACGAGCTTAAAACCCTAAAGTCAGATGATTTT
>JALSIU010000126.1 GCA_026989715.1 Methylomonas sp. | reverse complement strand
AATGGGGTCCACTTTAGTTTGCTATGGATTGATATTTTTAGTCGGTAGAGTCTTCCGTGATTTTTACATGGTATTTTCTGCGCAATCCACCTAGCATTTTGCGGCGTTCATGTGCGGATGCTGGATATATTGCTTCTCAATATAAAAAGGAGTTGTGCCGCAATAAGTTTTAAGCGACACAACTCCTTTTGTAGAGCGAAAAATAGAACCGATAGACCAATATGTTATTTACATTTCGAGTTCTATTTTCTCAATAAGTACTTTTAAGCGAAACGTACTTTTTTCATGCCAAACAAGCCCAGTACTGGAATCAGTAATAATAAGATGCTAGGTGCTGGCACAGGTGTTGTTGCGTTAATAACTTGCACACTACCATCAATGGTTTGTGTGCCAACTGTTAAGCTATTACCTAGAGCATCTGAAATATCAAGAGGAGTAATAGCCAAAGTACTCGTGCCGACGCTTAAGCTATTAAATGATACGGTTGCCAGTGTAAAGCTTGCACCTTGTAGTGTGTCTAGGGTGGCACTTGATAAAAAAGAAAAGTTATCTAGTGTTAAAAGACCCGCTACGCTGGTGGTAAAAAAACTGGAGTCAATACCTGCAGTACCTAAAAAGTCCGAGTAAGTCACTGAGTTAAAGCCAATGATGGCATTGTCATAAGCAATGTCTACCGCAAATGCACCTAAAGATGGTGCAACGCCATTTCCTAGTCCAGATATGACTAAGTCGATGTTGACCGAAGACCCTAGGGTTGTAGGTGCTGTTGGATTGAAGGAAATGGTTGCTGCATTTGCTGTATTAGCAAACAATGCAAAAGAAGCTATGATAAGTATTAAAAATCGCATATTTTTCTCTTTATATTCTCTTTGATAAATAATATTGCAAGGCTCTTTACAGTTTTTTGCAAAGAGCCTTATGCGTTATGGTTAAGGGCAAGTGCCGTTAGGAGCGGTATATAATTGCACCAGTGAGCGTGCATCAGCTCGACTGACTTGGCCGTCTCCATTAAAATCCCAAGCTGGAGTGGCATTATTAGTGCGTAAGCCGGTTAGTAATTGGGTAATATCAGCGCGACCAACACAGCCATCGAGATCAATATCCCCTAGTAACGGTGGTGCGGCATTAATAGTGACTAATAAACCGGCAGTATTGTTACTAAGATTAGGATCGCTGACATCGGAACTAACTGTGGCAGTGTTAGTAATAGAACCTGCAGGGCAAGCTGTGGTATCGACTAAAATATCATAGCTGTCCATGGTACCGGCAGGGAAATTACCCAGTGTGCAGTTTGGTACGCCAAGGGCATTTTCGGCACATCCAGGTACGCCAGATGTGGAAAGAAAGCTGACACAGCTTGGTAATAGGTCGTTAACGACCACATTGGTTGCCGCATCAGGTCCAGCATTTTGTACAGTAATTGTGTATGTAAATGTATTGCCTGCGATCACAGGGTCTGCTGAGGCTGTTTGTGTAACCGAAACATCCGCTTGAGGAGGCGGAGGTGTCGTTACTAGGCTCCAGCCCATATCTTGAAATGCTCCAGTCGTTGTAGCAAGTAATGGATTGGCACTACTAATAGGCTCCATAAGTTCATTAGGAGCTAATGTTGTATCCCAATGAGAAACTGATGAGCCAGTTTTTAGAGGGTTGGGGGCGTACATTTTTATATTCTGGGTTGTGCCATCCTGCCCTGTTGCTAAAGGGATGCCAGCTGCGGCTGTTTTCGCATTGCCCCCTGTCCAGAATAGATTACCCCCAATAGCTGATACGGCGCGCTCAGCATCGGTCATGTTTATCCATGATTTATTAGTACCTTGGTCTAGGAGAAAGGCGGTATAAATATCGGGGAGACCTAGAAAGAAAGCACCGCTTGCACCATCGACAAAACTTAGAAAATTCAAGCCGTGTGCAAGCTCATGCAGTACGACGGAATATAAACTCAGTGGATCCCCGGAAGAGGGGATGCGATAATCCCATGTACCACCACTAAAGCAATTATTATCTATATCTGAGTTAAATGTCGCACCAATATCATTAGTTGCTGTCGCAAGGTCGACTCCTGCAATTGAATTAGCTAGTGCTTGGCCGTACCACGTGTTTGGGACGGCTCCAGGGAAGTCTCTGTGTGCTGTTTCAGGGCCTGCTGACCCTAGTGTTGCACTGGTTGCTGTACAGAATTGCGGGTCAAAATTAGCACCGACTCTAATATCAACCGTGCTATTAAGCGTATTTCCCCAAACTTGCATGGCGGCAAGAAAAACATTTTGGCGTTGCTCACCTAGTGTTGTGCCTGCATTGCCAGGAACAGTTGCTACGGGAGTTGGGTCATTAAATCCTTCGTTTGGACCATCAAGATTGACAAATACAATATTGGCTCCCGCCATAAGTTGTGGGCTTGTCACGCTAAGGAGTGCAGAGGTCAGTAAGCTACCGAGGGTTAGTTTTGAATATTTTTGCTTCATATTATTTTCCTTTGTGTTCATCATGCTTGACTGAGACCTTGCCTGATTTATCTAGTGTGGCAAATACCGGTGAACGAAAGCGCCCTTGCAAATGCACAGAAGCAGAGCCATCTGGGTGATGAACTTCTTGTAAAGGAGGCAAGTCTGTGAGGGGAGATGCCTGAAAAGGTGCGGGTTGAATCTCAGAAACGGGAGGTGTAGAAGTAAACTCTCCGGTGGCGGGATCAATATAGGCCATTTGTCCGGCACGTTGAGGTAGTTGGGTGCTGGTATTCGCTTTTTCTTTGGTCGCAGAGGGAGGTGGCGTTTCAGCATAAGCGGTGCTTAAGGAAATGCCAAGCACTAAAAAAGAGCCTAGATAGGAAAAATTTATATTGGTCATTTTGTGATCCTTATAAGTTATTTGGGTCAATTTTATTAAGCATCATTTATGCCGTTTTTATATGTTTGGTGTATATTCAATGGTTTATTGTGATGGCAAAATGAGGCGTGTTGTTTGAGTGTAAAATTTATTGACAGTAAAATATAGATAAATAGAGCTGTTTTAGGGGGATGTTAATAATTATCAATTGGTTATGCCTATATTGTTGTTATTTGATGTGTAAAAAATACTGACACTATTAAAGATTGATATATGGCCATCAATTTTAAGTGAGTTTTTTAATCTTTATTCCGTAGTCCTTTGGATAAATAGGCGTACGGAATAAAGATGGTTTTTATTTATGCGTATTAAAGCACCTCAGACGCATGATCAGCGAGTCGAGAGCGTTCGCCGCGTTTAAGTGTTATATGTGCACCATGATGCCATGATTTGAATTTATCTACGACATACGTGAGTCCTGAGCTGGTAGCGGTTAAATAGGGCGTATCTATTTGTGCTAGATTACCGATGCAAATAATTTTTGTACCGGGGCCTGCGCGGGTAATAAGGGTTTTGATTTGCTTAGGTGTTAGGTTTTGCGCTTCGTCGATAATTAGGTAGCGGTTTAAAAAGGTACGTCCACGCATAAAGTTGAGGGAACGGATTTTGATTTTATTCATCAAAATGTTTTTGGTAATATCTTTTTCCCAGTTGGTATCTTCTTCTTGTTTGCCTAATAATTCTAAATTATCAATTAGTGCTCCCATCCACGGGGTCATTTTTTCTTCTTCCGTACCGGGTAAAAAGCCAATATCTTCACCGACCGGTATGGTCTCACGCGTCATAATAATTTCTTGGTAAGTATTGTCATCCATTGTTTGCGTGAGTCCTGAGGCGAGTGCCAGTAAGGTTTTT
>JALSIU010000125.1 GCA_026989715.1 Methylomonas sp. | reverse complement strand
TAAAATCACACGCCCAAGAAAATTACCTCCGGAACTATACGATCATGACTTCCGAGAGCTCGCCAGAAAAGAGAAGCATGCGCGTACCCGTATTCGTTGGCTCGGAATGGCTCACCTACAAGAAGGAAAAGAGTATTATGAAGTTGCTGAATTTTTATGTGTCAGCATAGAAACGGTTCATAAATGGGGGAAGCGATTCAGAGCCTCGGGTCTTGCAGGGCTAAAAGAATCCCCTCGAAGTGGCGCAAAACGAAAATTGCCTCAACATCAAGTATGCGGTTGCCCTGCCTCGGTTGATTAAGGCTTGATTATAATTTGACCAGTTTTTTAGTTTGTATTGTTGTTTCTTTTTGCTCTTCATATCCTATGAATATGGGGATTACAACGATTTATGCAACAAAGCCCTCTCCATTGAGTAATAGACTATCCACTGGCATCGATAGGCGTACTTGATATCTTCATCCATTTCTCTTGCATACCTCTTTACTGCCAAGATACCCAGTTACTTTTCGTATTTAAAAGTGTTGAGACATTAAATTAATTCATTTCTCAGTGGTTGTGTCTTTCTTGAGTGATGATGCTAGTACAGTCAAGACCCAACCTCGGAAAATAATATCAACACTTAGTGAAAATGCGAGAAACCATAAAGATGCAGGCCAATCAATCCATATCATTACCCCCAATATAATCGAAACCAGCCCTGTTATCTGGTTAGGTAGCGGATTATGAATTTTGGCAATGGATAATAAAACATTTCGGTATAAGCCTTGCGTAAGCAAATAACCAACAATTAAAAGATTTAAATAGTTAACTTCATCGTTAGTACTAAAAGCAACAAGAAAGCCAACAACAATGTCCAATATCCCACCTTGGATGTTATACAGCTTTCCTTGTGCAGTTTCAGAAGCTAAACCATCTAAACAACGGATAATACCAACTAATAATACAATGATACCAATGACTGGAACCCAAGATGCACTTTTTCCTAGCATATATACATTGGGCGAGATAATGCTTAAGAGTGCAAGTCCTCCACCAATAAAGATCATTGCCTTTCCTAGAGTTGCATACCACCTTGGTCTTGCTGTGAACTGAATTAAGTCAGAAAGGTTTACTAATTTCATTAAATTAACCCCAAAGTATTTTATCGAAATAGCTTCATTTTTTGTCTTTAGTTATTGATGCATCAAGGACTTTAACTTACCTACGGCATCTTCGCTATCACGCCTAGTATAACACCAATTTTGTATAACTGTATAAATGGCAGATATTCATACTTTAATATCAATACATTACAAGCAAAGTAAAAAAAACACCTTCTTAGAAGGTGTTTTTTTGTAGGTGCACCCTCTACAAACTATTCCACGCTTTTTCCAGTCTTTTTGCCGATACCGGATAAGGTGTTTTCAATTGCTGGGCAAATAATGATACTCTGAATTCTTCCAACATCCAGCGGAAAACTTCCGTTTCTGGATTGACCGGTTCATTTTTTTGGCGTTTAGCGATGCTTTGCCAAAACCATTGCTGAAACTTGGCCATTTCTTGCATTTTTTGCTGATCTTTAGCGGGCTGTTGCAACATGGTTTCCATACGAGCCATTATCGCTTTTAAGTAACGTGGAAAATGGCGCAGCTGTTCATAAGCGATTAAGGTTAAAAAACCATGATAAAACAAGCGCGATAATTGTAATTGTATATCTTGTACCGCAGGCTCTTGTGCTGGAAAGCTTGCTATTTTTTGTTTAATTTGTGCATAAACAGATAACGTCTGTACCACGTTTTCACCTATTTTATTCGCCATCCCCATTAATTCGGCTTTATTTGCTTGCAAACTCTGTTCAAATTGCGATTCGGTACGAATGCTTTGGCCGCTGACAAAAACGGATTTAATAATCAAAGCTAGCATGTCTTCTTTATAGCTATGACTCATTATTTCTTTGCTTAAATCCGGGTGTTTGGCAAGACGGTTATACGCTAATTCAGCTTCGGGTGAAAAAGGTAGGTTTTTAAGAATATATTTGGTTTCTTTTTTCAAATATAGTTGAAACAAACGCACTAAACCACGCTCGTGTTGTAAAGCTGCTTTTTCTTGAGTATCTAAAATACGCACACCAACGGCATTACCTTCATCAATAATGGCGGGATAGCCGATAAAATTTTGCCCATTTTGTTCAAATTGATACACTTCGGGCAGTTCGTCAAAAGCCCACTTGATACAACCTGTATAATTTAATTCATCTTCTGCCAGTTGATTAAAGCTATCACCCGCCGCTTCGGTATATTTACGCTGTAAAGCTTTAAGGTCACGTCCATTATCTATTTGCTGGCCTTCTTCATTCACAACCCGAAAATTCATGCGTAAATGATCAGTCAACACATCGGTATTCCAAGCGGTTAACGGAATGGATTCGCCCGTTAATTTGCGTAAACGCATGGTTAACCATTCATATAAAGAGCCTTTAGCATCCGGCTCTACTTCTAAACAACGCGCAACCGTATCCGGAACCGGCACAAAGTGTTTACGCATTTGTTTAGGTAGACCTTTAATCAGTGCCGTTAATTTTTCTGCTAATAAACCGGGTACTAGCCATTCAAACGGCTGTTCCGTTAATTGATTTAACTGGTGTACGGGAATAATTACCGTCACGCCATCTTCTTCATGTCCTAATTCAAAGCGGTATTGCAATGGTAAAACCAATCGCCCGATTTGCTTTTCATCAGGATATTCCCAAGAGCTGATATGACTTTCATCATGTCGTGTTAAATCTTCTTTCGTTAAAAATAATAATTTAGGCTGCTCGCGCTCTGCCTTTTTGCGCCATTGATCAAAGCTAATGCCATTAACAACGCTTTCAGGAATTTTTTGGTCATAAAAATCATATAACCATTCTTCGTCTTCGATTAAATCAACCCGGCGGCCTTTGTGTTGGATATAGCCCACCTCTTCTAATAAAGCTTCATTGGCTTTAAAAAAAGGGGCACGGGTTTGGTAGTCGTGCTCCACCAAAGCATGACGAATAAACATTTGCCGAGCGGCTTTAGGGTCTACATGCTCATAGGGAATTTTACGCCGACTTTGTAAGGTTAAACCAAATAATAAAGTACGCTCATAAATCGCCCCGCGTGCTGCTTTTTTTTCCCAGTGTGGATCAAAATGGTTTCTTTTAATCAAGTGTTCGGCACAGCGTTCAATCCACTGCGGTTCTATTCTGGCCACACAACGTCCATAAACTTTACTGGTTTCAACCTGTTCTGCCGCCATTAACCATTTAGGGCGTAATTTATATTGTCCCGACCCTGGAAAAATATAAAATTTTAAATTGCGCGCCCCTAAATATTCATATTGCTCATGTTTAAAACCAATATTAGATAATAAACCTGGTAATAGTGCTTGGTGTATGGCTTCGTAAGAGGCTTCTGTGCTATTTATTTTAAATTTTAATTCACCTTTAATCACTTGCAAAATCTGCGTATGTACATCATGCCATTCTCGTAAACGCACATAAGATAAGAAATTTTGCTTACACCATTTACGTAGTTGATTATTAGACAGGTGCTTTTTACGTTCTTCAACGGTATTCCAAATATTAACAAAACTGAGAAAGTCCGAGCCTTCGGCAATAAATTCTGCATGTTTGGCATCTGCTTGTTGCATTTTATCGGCAGGTTTTTCGCGCGGGTCTTGAATGCTCAAACCTGAGACAATAATGCTCAATTCATTAAGGCATGACAAGTCATTGGCTGCCAATAACATACGTGCCAAT
>JALSIU010000124.1 GCA_026989715.1 Methylomonas sp. | reverse complement strand
CTTATCAATAATGCGTTCTTTTTCTGATTCATCCAACATATCGTAAATGGCTTGCGGAATACCACCTGACTGCTTAACCACATGGGAAATATATTGATCCGGTGATTCAATCAGCATGCCCTTGGTAGTGATGTATTGCTTAATAACATCACGCGCTACAGCTTGCGAAAATGGTTTAATGCTAATCTCTTTCATCTTCCACCACAGCTTTTTAACTCTAGGCTTTTTCTCGGATGCACAGCCCACTACTTGCGCATGTTCAAAGATAGCCAGCCAAAAAGCCATTTGTGTAGGCGTTAAACTGGTTAAATCATCCACAGCAATCACAGGTTTATCTTCAGATCTTGCCAATGCCGGAATTAGCACTTGCGTTAAATCGCGCATACTCATGCGATTAACTTTATTTTTAATATCCGACCAATCAATTTCAGTTCCGGGGACACTATGAAATTGTGCGGGTAAATCCAGTTCTTTAGCCGTAATTAATCCTAATTCCAGCATCTGCCGTGCCATTTCCACAAACTGACCTTTCGCTTGATGATCGTGTAGCCGAATAATTAAGCCAACTCTACTGCTGACTTGCTCTAATGCTTTACGTAATACAGCGGATTTACCAATACCCACGGTACCGGTTAAAATGACATGCTTACCTTTACGGATCTCAGCAACCAAATCATCTACAATTTCATCACGCCCCATTAAACCAATTATTTCATCCATCGACAAAGCCCCTCAAAGCTGTTTCATCGCCTTTTAAATACGCCAATAAGATTTGCCACTGTTTACCCGCATAACGGGCTAATTTATGCCTCTGCGTTTGTGATTGCAGGGTATTTTTTACCACCAATGCATCTTCGGTATTAATCTTTTCTGCTAAAGTCCAAAGCTTATCCATATCTGAAGCATAGCCTTGATCAATACGCTCTTTTACCCATGCTGCTTTTTTCTTTAAAAACTCACGTCTAACACGAGAAGCTTCAAGCTCAGACTCTAATAGCCTTAATTTAGCCATATCGGTCATCACGCTAATATTAATGCTATCAATGGCCTTTTTTTCAGCAACAAGCTTTATGGCCTGCTCACGCTCCTCTTTTCTTGATGATAAAGGGATATTGAACTGAAGCCCTCCATAGACGGTATAGGGGGTTTCTCTAAAGTCAGTACCACCGAATCCCGCTTTACCGCTAAATGTCGTATTTTCTAGCACGTAATTTAAAGCACTGGGTACAGCATACACTTGGCTAACTTGATGTTGTGATTGAATAATGGGGTTAGTAGCAACAATAAAGGCTAATACTTTTGCATCATCCCATGCTATTGCCTGTAAAGGGTTAAATAATAAGAGGATAATAAAAATTATTCGCATAATTGAAATTTTTTATCATCGCCGTTTAGTGCGTAAAGAAATTCTAATTATAGTACTTATAAGGGAATTTAATAGTAAGTTATATTTATTAAAAGGTTTTAATAATCAATTATTTAAAATAATAATTATTAGGTTGTTTTCTATGGTTTTAAGGATGGAGAATAAAGATTTATAGATTGGTTCGTTATAAATTTGTGGGGCAACGGTTTATTTTTATAAATTAAAGGCATATTTTTTATGTGTTTAATCTTTGAATTTTTTCGAGTTATCCACAAGCAATGAGATTGTTTAATAAGTTTAATAAAGTTTATATTGTTTATATTGTTTAGAGAACATAAGTTATTGAGTTTTAAATTAAAAACGTTTGTTTCAGTCCCCAAAGTACGGTTTTCAGTCCCCAAAGTACGGTTTTCAGTCCCCAAAGTACGGTTTTTAGTCCCCAAAGTACGGTTTTCAGTCCCCAAAGTACGGTACTATCCACAGGCTATAGACTATGATTTTAATTGCATTAGGTTGGTAAAGTACGTTTTTCGATATGAATGCTTAATGCTTTACGTCTACCTGTGCCGGTTTCTTGGTAGTGAATATCATAATCAGGTAAAGGATCGGTTTTAAGTTTATCAATGGCTTCCTTGATGTCGGATTTGAATCTTTTCATAGGTTGATTGGAGCCGCTACGTTCATAAAGCTGCTCTATACTCCAGTTCCACGAGTTTTCACCAGCACTTTTGCGGGCAATACGGGCTAAGAATTTGTGATAACCGCTTTTTAATAACATGTAGTCATCACAGAGAGTTAAGACGGTTGGATCTGCGGTTCTAACGACACCATCATATATCCACCTAGGGACTTCTAATATAAATTCGGATATATTGCCGCTTTTGGTTTCGCTGTCTATTTGATAATCACCGATTAAGGATAAAGAACCATTGCGGCGTAAGGTTTTATCTATTTTTTTGTCTATTTCAATGACGGTACCTTTGAGTCGTTGTAATTTTGATTTTAATAGGGTGTGTTGTTTACCGCCATCTACGATTTTTAATTGTCTAAATAAATCCGTTACATTGATATGCATCATTCTTTGCGGTAAACGTGGATTTTGTTCACCTTCGATGATTTTATATTTGATTTCATTCATTTGTCGTGTGAGGTGGGAAATCATATAAATGACAATATCGTAGTCGTAGATAGTGGCTATACCGTATTCGCTTGATCCGGTTACGGTAATTTTTGCATCGGGTAAGTCGTATATGATAGGGGTAAAACGGGGTTTTTTACCTAATCCAAAAGGGTTTATGTCCATCAGTCCATGTTCATCTTTATGGGGAATATCCATAACTGAAGTATGAAGCAGATCTGATTGTTTAAGGGCTGAATGGTCTACTCTAAAGTTTCTATTGCGTTGTGATAATAGAGGTTTGCCGGTTCTTCTATCAAACAGAGCTGTATTTTTAAGTAGTTGCATCCATGTTTCAGCACCATCAGAGGGGTATAAATGTTCTTTTTTTGTGGGGTTGTTGAGCATATTGGTTTAGTCTTTTTTGTAGAGGGTTTAGTGTAATTTACTCAGGATAAGAACATATATTAAGTTATCCTTTATCACATCCTCTTGGTATTAACCACGGATTAGATTTATCATATTTTGCATAATTTGCTACCGGTATTATCTCACCAGTTACCCTTTCAATCTCAGAAACTGGTACCTGATAGCTATTCAGCATTTTCCGTTTAGCTTTTTGCGAGTTTGGCACGATCCAAGCAATCGCTCTTTGATTTGAACCAACACCGCGAATAATCACTTTCCAGAAAGCATCCGGTGTTTTTACGCCGTGCGATTTTACAAAATAATCATCATTAGGATTATTCCCCCAGATGACACCGCCAATAATTAACAATTCATCAATATCACGATAGCACTCAGTAATTTCTTCAGTCATTAACCAAGCACCACGATTCATGTTTGCAGCTTGAGGTAAAATATTAGTCATAAGATTACTTTGACGAATAGCTTTTTTAGAATGATCAAGGTGGTTGGCTGGTACTAAATGGCCACGGTCATAATGTTTACCATATCCTTTATAACTTAATTGTTGGCATTCTTTTGGAATAGATGCATCTTGATAAAATTTTTTATAGCGTTTCAATCGTCCTATATCTCGTTGTACATTATACCTAAACTTTATAGCTCCTCTTTTTTTACAATCTAGCCAGATTGTAAAACCTTCATAATTTAACCTAAGTAAATTATTGTTTAATTTATGTTTTTTGTATTTTGGGTAATTTAGTTGGTAACTATCATTTTTATCTAATTTATTATCAGAGTATGTTTTAATAAAATGATAGATGTCTTCAACATTCATTTGATTAGATTTTCCATAAGATATTAATGGAAAAAGAGATATAGTCAAATCT
>JALSIU010000123.1 GCA_026989715.1 Methylomonas sp. | reverse complement strand
GACATTACTTTCCTGCCCCCCTGTAATATCTTTGCTATTTAAGTCAATCCAACTATAACGGGTTGCAAATTCCCAAGCACCATAGTCATTCAAGGGATCAATTGCCCCAAAAGTGCCATTTTTCACCTTGTAAGGGCGAGATTCACCCGTTAGAAACCAACTTCCCTGTACATAAGCACCATCAAAGCCGAGATCTTTAGCTTGCAAACGCGCTACTTGGCTATGAATATATTCTCCCTGTAATGAAAAAGGGCCATAATTTGCTGCGATTTCACTACCAAATAACCAGGTATGATCAACATTCTTAATAGTTCGCGTATCAACCAAGCGTCGATTGGTAATGTGTGATTCAGGGCGAGTACGCACTCTTGCCCGATTGCCGGTATCAGTTTGCCTGTATTCACTGGAAAAACCTATATGAAATAATTTTTTAGCAGACAATATCGGTGCAAACGTCGCTCTACTGGCAATTCCCCAACCATTATCAATATTATCATCTTTATTTTTAAAAGCGTCCCCAAAAACCCCGCCCGACCAACTCCAAAAACGACCATAGCCTTTCGCACCTAATCCAATGTGATAACTCGGAGCAAAGGTATTTATAAGCGAGCGCTCCATAAAGGTAATATTATTTGACCCCGTCATTTCCTCAAGACTGAAAGGTTCTTGAAAATTTCCAAGCGTCAGAGTAACTGGCTTCCAGCCATTATAGGCCAGCCATACACCTCTAGGTCCCACCTTGCCATTTTCAGCAAATTCAATCTCTGCTTTATAAGCCCAATCACGAAATAATTTGCCTTTAAAATAAATACGAGCACGCCGCAATTGCGCACCACTTCCCATCTGCGTAACATCATCATCATAATTAGCATAATCAGCATGAATTCGCCCTCCCGCCCGAAAAGAAAAATCACCACTTTTTGACTGCACTCGCAAACCTTTCTTGCTCACACTAAATTTACCGGAAGACCTTGCTATCTTTTTAACCTTACGCTCAGTTTTATCCAGTTTTTTACTCACTTGTACTTGCTGTTTCTGCCCTTTAAGCACAATATCACGTAGTTCATTAATTTGCTGTTGCTGTTGCTCTAACAGTTTTTGCTGTTGTTTAATCAATTCATACATACTCTGCTTGTCTAAGCCTTCATCGGCAGATACAACAGTAGACAGACACAAAATAAGCCAAAAATATATTTTTTTCCAACAAAAATATGGAGCCCGATAGGTGACACGGTAATTCATAAATAATCCGAAAATAGCGAGTTAAGCTAAGGAATGAAAATGTTCTAGGGTAAGCTGAGAGTTTGGCAATGCAGATTTTTGACCGCATGGCGCAAATAAAAAATTGACCACTTTTTCAGGTAAATTGCCATACTTAACGCAATCAGAAAAAGAGTGACCACATAACGGCATGATATCGTGTTCATATCGAGTATTAAAACCATAATGAATAGCCATCTCTTGCATGGCTTTTACCCACCGTTCCGCCCTTTCTATACGAGTGATGCCTTGTTGCAAATCGAGCGAGGCAGACCGCTTAAAAGCAGAATCATTTTGATTGTCTTCTCCGCCAACTAACGTTGCCATTGGAATTTTAAGAAACTGCTCAGGCTTAAACTCAAGCGTGCGCAATTTAGAGCGGTTACATACCCCGCGTGGAAAACTTTTATGTACATCAGGAAAAGTATACCAACCAGCCGCACCTGTTACGACTGCATGCACACGTTCAGGATAGGCCATAGCATACCGGTGTACAAATTGCCCGCCCGCAGAATAGCCAAATAAAGACACTTTTTGAGTTAATGCTCCCGTATGTTTACCTAGCTCTCCTAGCAATGCATTTAAAGCAATATCTGAATAACACGGTACACTTTGTTTGCTAATACCTAAACGCTGATAAGCTGGGAAATTTTTTCGACCAAATAGGGGCGCAACAACGACGAAGCCATACTGCTCTGCATACGCTGAAAATGCCCGTGCTTGTTCTTTAGCGCGGTGTGAGATGCCATGCACCGCGACTAAAACAGGCAAGCCTTCTGCACCGTATGACGGCGCATATATATGATAGTTAAATTCCGGATAATGCTCGGAAGCATATAACCTAATCCTTTTTTTTTGCCAATTAATCCGCCTATTCGCAGTAATCGGCTTTACTAGCTTAGGTTTTTTTTCTTTACTTGCTCTCATGATTTTATGTTGTTTCATTATGCGAACTCACGCGACATGCAATTTACGATTAAATAAAGTAGCGGTCAGACTTTCTTGTGCAAATAATTCAGACGGCGTTCCTGATTCAAGAATACGCCCTTCTGCGACATACCAAACAAAGTCAGCTTGAGTAACTCGCTCAAAATTATGGGTAATCATGACGACGGTTCCCGAATAACTGTCTAAAATTTTATCCAATAACTTCTTAGAGTTGTAATCTAGGTTTGCATCCGCTTCATCTAACAGTAAAATTTTGGGCTTACCCAATAACGCTCTGGCTAAAGTAATACGCTGACGCTGACCAAAAGAAAGATTCATACCACCGTCTACAATACGGGTTTGCATACCTTTGGGCAGGTCTGCAATTACTTTGTCAACACCACATAAGGTACAAACATCGGCTAACTCCTCCGCGCTGGCCTTACGATAACGGTAGCGTAAATTACGTTCTATATTCCCTCGCAATAAAGGTAAATCAGGGCTTACAATTCCCATGATGCGGCGCAAAGATGATAAAGTGCAATCATTAATATTCTGATCATCAATCAATATATCGCCGGAGTCAGGGTCAACTAAACGCGAAATCATATTCATTAAAGTTGATTTCCCCACGCCATTAGGGCCTACAATGGCTAATTTTGTACGCCCCGGTATCGTGCCATTAAGATTATTGAAAATAGCCTCTAAATGGATATTTTTAAATTCAATTTTTCCTTTTTTCACTCTTAAACGCTGTGCATCCTCTTGGTCAACAATTAACTCAGGCGTATTCATAAAATAATGAATACGCTCCAGGGCAACACGGTAACTGTGCCAATATTCATAAATACGCCCTAGATTACGAAATGAGGGCAGCAACATCCCCAGAATACTCATGGAAGCGACCACCATACCAGGCGTTGTACGCCCTTGAGACACTTCAAAAGAGCCAACAAATAATACACAAATTGTTGCAAAGCCATTAGTCGCTTCGGTAATCGCCCGTAAACGGCCAATAATTTTGGCACGATTAATCATCGCTCTTTGCAAACGAACGCTTTGTTTAGACAAACGGCGACGCTCTCGCCGTACTTGATTAAACACTTGCACAACGGGCAAAGAGGCAATTTTCTCATTCACATTTGCGGCAATTCGCGCCCTGAATTTGCGTGACTCTTTTACCCTATCGTGTATTTTATGCCCTGAAGCAATTGAAATAGCGGCACCAACAAAAAGTATCAAGGCCACCGTAAGCGCAAGAATGCCATTAATAAACGCCAAAACAAGCAATGCAGAAAATGCGGTGACCACCGCAACGGTTAAAGTCGCCAAGCCTTGACTTATCCACTGCCGCAAAGCCGTTAAATCACCAATAAAACGCAATAAGTGCCCACCACGGCTACGCTTCTGCAAGCTCCAAGGCGCAATAGCAACCAATTGATCATACAGAGCTAGGCGCATATCATAAGTATAATTTTGCCCTAATTGCTCAGCGGTTACACGCTCTCCATAGCGCATTAAGGCACCTAAAACTGCCGTCAATATTAACGCGATAATAACAACAAGTGCCGGCTCACCAAATTCATGTTGACTTTGGGTCAC
>JALSIU010000122.1 GCA_026989715.1 Methylomonas sp. | reverse complement strand
AGAAATATTCTTCTTCGTCATATCACAATTAACTATTTCAAACGGCATCCCCTCTGGAACAACTTCCCAAATCAACACTCGCCCCACGGTCGTTTCATAGCGCGTCGTTTTTACATCCACCTCACCTGCATCATTTTTTACTCTTTCAGTAATTCGTACTTGTATTTTAGATTGCAACTCGACAACTTTTGCATCCAAGGCTTTTTGGACATCATCAACCCCATAATAGGCCGACCCTTCTCCTTTTGCCTTCAGCTTTTCCCTGCTAATAAAATACAACCCAAGTACAACATCTTGTGAAGGGTTAATAATTGGCTCACCATTTGCCGGCGACAAAATATTATTTGTTGCCATCATCAATGTTCTTGCTTCTAGCTGCGCTTCAATTGATAAAGGCACATGCACAGCCATTTGATCCCCATCAAAGTCAGCGTTAAAAGCACTACATACTAATGGATGTAAATTAATAGCTTTCCCTTCAATTAAAGTCGGCTCAAAAGCCTGAATCCCCAATCTATGCAATGTTGGTGCTCTATTAAGTAAAATAGGGTGTTCACGAATAACCTCTTCCAGTATATCCCAAACCTCAGCACCTTCATTTTCCACCATTTTCTTAGCCGCCTTGATCGTTGTCGCCAACCCTCTTAACTGCAACTTACTGAAAATAAATGGTTTAAATAACTCTAAAGCCATCTTCTTAGGCAACCCACACTGATGCAATTTCAATGTCGGCCCTACAACAATCACAGAACGGCCAGAATAATCAACGCGTTTACCTAATAAATTCTGTCTAAATCGCCCTTGCTTGCCTTTAATCATATCTGCAAGTGATTTTAACGGACGACGATTTGTCCCCGTAATAGCACGACCTCTACGACCATTATCTAATAATGCATCAACCGATTCCTGCAGCATTCTTTTTTCATTACGAATGATAATATCAGGCGCATTCAAATCCAATAAACGATGCAAGCGGTTATTGCGATTAATGACCCGACGATACAAATCATTTAAATCTGAAGTAGCAAACCGCCCACCATCTAATGGCACCAAAGGCCTCAACTCAGGCGGCAAGACAGGTAATACATTCATAACCATCCATTCCGGACGATTTTTTGAGCCTAATAATGACTCAAGCACCTTCAATCGTTTAGAGAATTTTTTAATTTTAGTTTCAGAGTTAGTGCTATTAATCTCTTCTCTTAATTTCGTAACTTCGCCTTGAATGTCAATGCCTTTTAACAATTCATAAATTGCCTCGGCACCCATTTTAGCAACAAACTCATCACCATATTCTTCAAAAGCATCTAAATATTCTTCATCTGTCAGCAATTTTTTTGCTTCTAGCGGTGTCATACCTTCTTCAAGCACCACAAATGACTCAAAATACAAGACTCGCTCAATTTCACGTAAAGTCATATCTAATAATAATGCAATACGCGAAGGCAACGACTTCAAAAACCAAATATGCGCAACAGGACTAGCCAGTTCAATATGCCCCATACGATCACGGCGCACTTTCGATAAAGTCACTTCAACGCCACACTTTTCACAAATAACACCGCGATGCTTTAGACGCTTATATTTACCACACAAGCACTCATAGTCACTTACAGGGCCAAAAATCTTTGCACAAAAAAGACCATCTCGCTCAGGCTTAAAAGTACGATAGTTAATTGTCTCTGGCTTCTTAACCTCACCATACGACCATGACCTGATTTGATTTGGTGATGCCAAACCGATGCTAATCTCATCAAAATCAGCAGAGCGATTTTGGCGTTTTAAGAAATTTAATAAATCTTTCAAGAGCTTGTCCCCTTTATATTTGTTCCCTGGCTCAACCAGAACCCATTAGTTTATTTTTAAATAAAAGCTTAGTACTATTGCACTTCTATATTAATGACTAATGAGCGAATTTCTTTAAGCAGTACATTAAATGATTCCGGCATTCCGGCCTCCATTTGATGATTGCCATCGACAATATTTTTATACATACGTGTACGCCCTGTTACATCATCAGATTTAACAGTCAACATCTCCTGCAATGTATAAGCAGCACCATAAGCTTCAAGTGCCCAAACCTCCATTTCCCCAAAACGCTGCCCACCAAATTGTGCTTTACCGCCCAGTGGCTGCTGAGTTACTAAACTATAGGGCCCTGTTGACCGCGCATGCATCTTATCATCAACCAAGTGATTCAATTTCAACATATGCATATAACCAACGGTCACCTCACGCTCGAAAGACTCACCAGTCAAGCCATCATACAATTTGATTTGACCGCTTTCAGGTAAATCTGCCAATTTCAGCATATGCCTTACATCAGCCTCGTTTGCGCCATCAAACACAGGTGAAGCCATAGGTACCCCAGCAACTAAATTATTAGCCATCTCAATAATTTCAGCATCATTAAAAGCATCTAAATCCTCTTTTTGTCCACTGCTATTGTAAACCTTATCTAAGAATTCTCTTATATCCTTAACAGCGGCTTGTGCTTCCAGCATTTTTCCAATCTTATGCCCCAAGCCTTTAGCAGCCCAGCCCAAATGCGTTTCCAGAACCTGCCCTACATTCATCCGTGACGGCACCCCTAGTGGATTTAAAACAATATCTATCGGCGTACCATCTGCCAAATAAGGCATATCTTCAATTGGATTAATTCGCGAAATAACCCCTTTGTTTCCATGTCGCCCAGCCATTTTATCACCAGGCTGAATACGTTTTTTAACAGCCAAATAAACCTTAACCATCTTTAAAACGCCAGGTGCTAAATCATCGCCCATGCTAATCTTTTTACGCTTTACTTCAAACCTATCATCAAACTCTTTTCTTAACTTTTCTATTTGCGCAGTCAATCCTTCTAACTGAAGATTAAAATCTTCATTTTCCATTCTAATACTTACCCAATCGGCTCGCCTAATGCTGTCTAAATAATCCTGCGTAATAACGGTACCCACCTTTAGATTATTCGGCCCCGAAATAGCTTTTTCACCAATAATAACACTTGCAGCTCGCTGATAAATATCCTTTTCGACAATCACTAACTGATCATTCAAGTCTTTCCTATAGCTCTTAATCGCTGCCGCTTCATTTGCCAAAGCGCGTTTATCTTTCTCAACACCATCACGCGTAAAAACCTGCACATCAATAACAGTTGCACGAATACTCCCAGGAACCCTTAATGAAGTATCTTTTACATCTGCCGCCTTTTCTCCAAAAATAGCTCTTAATAACTTCTCTTCAGGAGTGAGTTGTGATTCACCTTTAGGTGTCACTTTACCCACTAAAATATCCCCCCCCTTAACTTCAGCTCCTACATAAACAATTCCTGACTCATCCAACTTAGATAAAGCCTCTTCACTTACGTTCGGTATATCTGCTGTAATTTCCTCTGGGCTATGCTTAGTATCTCGCGCAATACAGGTTTTTTCTTCAATATGAATGGAGGTAAAACGGTCTTCCTTAACAACTCGCTCAGACACTAAAATAGAATCCTCAAAGTTATATCCATTCCATGGCATAAAGGCAATTAGCATATTTTGACCTAGTGCCAACTCCCCCATATCTGTAGACGGCCCATCAGCCATAATATCACCGGCAACCACCACATCTCCCGGCTTAACCAAAGGCTTTTGATTGATACACGTATTTTGATTCGAACGTACATACTTAATTAGGTTATAAATATCGACACCCGTTTCTGCTGATTCCGTTTCAGCATCATTCACCCTAACCACAATTCTGCTGGCATCAACATTGACCACGACACCGCCGCGCTCAGCAACAACCGTCACACCCGAATCTTTAGCAACGGTTCGCTCCATACCCGTACCAACAATCGGCT
>JALSIU010000121.1 GCA_026989715.1 Methylomonas sp. | reverse complement strand
GGGGAAATGGTAAACAGGCCTTTCAAACGCCTCTTGGTACAACACATGATTTTCAAGGCTGGGCAGATCAATTTTTAGTAACGCCGAGCGATGGGGTGCGTGATATTCAAGCCTCGATTGATAAAATTTTTTATGGCGTAAAATTTATGTTTGCTTATCATGCATTTGCAGGCTCGTCTGGGCAAGGCGATTATGGCGATGAATATGATTTTTTGGTTAGCAAACAGTTTGGTGAGCATTATCAGCTTTTAGCAAAATATGCTTATTATGATGCGGGCAATACCTTTGCGGCACAAAAAGCGGGGGTAGATAAAAATACTCAGAAAATTTGGTTGCAAGGACATATTCGCTTTTAATCCTATCTTAGAAAAAGCAACAACAGAATGTTGTGTATAAAATTCTCGCGTTAACGCTTTTCTTGACTATCGCTGTGGTCATATTGGATGCTTTGTATCCATTACCTAGCCGGCTTGAGCAGTCCTATACACGTACCCTAGTTAGCAAAGAAGGCGAGTTGCTACGCGCATTTGCGGATGGTGAGGGCGTGTGGCGTTACCCTGTTACGATAGAGCAAGTGTCGCCACTGTATCTACAAGCCTTATTAAACTATGAAGATCGCTGGTTTTATCAACACCCTGGTGTTAACCCCTTTGCGATTTTACGGGCATTAATACAAAATAGTCGTGCAGGGAGAGTTATTTCAGGGGGCTCGACGTTGACGATGCAGGTTGCCCGGCTTATTGATCCTCATACTAAGACGATTGCCGGTAAGTTAAAGCAAATTTTCCGTGCATTGCAGTTAGAGTGGTATTTCAGTAAGCAGGATATATTGCGTTATTACTTAAATCATGCGCCTTTTGGCGGGACTTTGGCAGGCGTACAAGCCGCAAGTCGTACTTATTTAGGTAAATCGGCGCAGCAGTTAAGTCATGCAGAGGCTGCATTATTGGCTGTATTGCCGCAAGCACCAAGTCGTTTACGCCCAGATAGATACCCACAACGGGCACAAATGGCGCGTAATAAAGTATTGGATAGGATGCAATCACTTAAGGTTTGGCCAGCCACACAAGTGCGCGATGCAAAAGTGGAAGGGGTTGCCAAGCAATGGTATCGGCAAGATATGATCGCTCCTTTGTTGGCGCGGCGTTTACAGAATAAAGCCAAGTCGCATCAGGTTTTGGTCACTACCATTGACTATGCCATGCAACGCAATTTGGCAGACCATGTTCGGCAATATGTACGCCGCTTACCGCAACAAACTTCGGCAGCAGTATTAGTCGTAGAAAATGCTAATTTAGCGGTACGCACTTATATTGGTTCCAGTGATTTTATGGATGCCGAGCGTTATGGTCATGTGGATATGGTGCGGGCAACTCGGTCGCCCGGGTCAACCTTAAAACCATTTTTGTATGCTTTGGCAATAGATGCGGGCTTGATTCATTCTGCATCATTATTGGTAGATGCGCCGATCAATATTAAGGGTTATCGCCCTGGAAATTTTAGTCACGGATTTGCAGGGGCAGTCAGTGCCGGCGAGGCTTTAAGGCGTTCTCTTAATATTCCTGCGGTACAAATTCTGCATCATTTTGGTGTTAATCGTTTTGTGAGTCAATTAAAAAATGCCGGTTTAAACATGCGTTTGCCTGTAGGGGGGAGAGCCAATTTATCCGTTATTTTAGGGGGAGTCGGTACGCAATTAGAAAGTTTGGTTTCAGGATATACCGCCTTGGCCAATAAGGGGCTTGCGGGTAAGTTGCGTTTTTTACCGAGTGACCCCATAGAGCACCGCCGGTTTTTTTCAGCAGGTGCTGCGTTTATTGTGCGTGATATTTTGACACGTAGTTTAAAGCGCAATAGCCTGCATGTTAGTTCCATGGCTTGGAAAACAGGAACCAGTTATGGTTTTCGAGATATTTGGAGTATTGGCGTGACCGAAAAATACACAATTGGTGTTTGGATTGGCCGTCCCGATGGTTCACCTCTGCTAGGTCATTACGGTGCAAGAACAGCTGCTCCTTTATTATTTTCCATTATGGAGCATATTCTTCCTATGCAGCAGCAAACACCTGTTGTAATACCGCCTAAAGAGGTGAGTGCGGCAACGATTTGCTGGCCACTGGGGCGACGGCAAGCGATGACAGCCGAATCGCTTTGTCATGTGACTAAAAGTGCTTGGATATTAGAGCAAAATGTTCCGGGGACATTTTTTGATGAGAGTCAGTGGCAAAGTAACCCCGTGACATTGTTGATAGATGCCGACACGGGGCATAGAGTTGACGCGGGTTGTTTACCCCCTAAAACGCGCGTATTAAAAAAGGCGCTATGGCCTTTGTCGGTTGAGCCTTGGATACCCGCTCGGTATCGACGAGCTAAGCAATTGCCGCATTTTGATAAACGTTGTCGCGCTCCTGTTGCGCACCCTACGCATGCCATTAAGATTGTCGGTCTGGAAGATAAGCATGTTTTGAAGGCGGTACAGCCTGTCTCGGATTTGCCTACTGTGCAGCTAAGTACCCGCGGGGGGAACGGTAAGGTTTATTGGTATGTAAATGGTCAAGAAGTGGCTACCAGCTATGCTGATAACATAATGCGCTACCCATTTAAACGCGCTGGTGAATATCAAATAACGGTTATTGATAGCTTGGGTAGCACTGATAGTATTAATATACAGGTCGGGTATTTTTGATTAATATTGCTCTTTAGTTTTAGGTGGCATCATTATTATGATTCATATTCTGTGGCAATGGCTTCTAATGTATTTAGCACAAGCATACTGGCCGTTTCCATTTTATTGAGTAAATTTAAGGTGGTTTGTTGATCGCCACTTGTTGCCATATTATTAATGGCTGCTACGCCATTATTATGAACCTCTTGATGAGGTTGCTCTAGTTCTCTGAAGTGCCTAGAAGAGGAGAAATTGCTTTTGCCTTCACCTTGGTAATACCATTGACCTAAGCGGCAGTTATGATGGCTGGCAAAATCATCAATGCTTTTATTGGACACGCCCATGATGACTTTATAAATTTCCATTTTGTAAATTAAATGATCAAGTTTGACGACTTCAACAAAGCTACGTAAAGCACTGCCGGTGATGGTATGTTGCATTTTAGTGGAAAGTGTCACTAATTCTTGCATTTTTAGACTGGCTTGTGTGCCTATTTCGCTAAATTGTGCTGAATCATTAGCCACTTGAGTCATTTGTATTTTTGCATTATCAGTTTCAGAATGTATGGTACCCACTAAAGATTCAATATCTGAGGTAGCATCATTCGTGCGTTTGGCTAAAGTACGCACCTCATCGGCTACGACAGCAAAGCCGCGTCCATGTTCTCCGGCACGAGCGGCTTCAATCGCGGCATTTAACGCTAATAAATTGGTTTGATCGGAAATATTTTTAATCAGATTAATAATGCCTTCAATATCTTGAGCACTGCTATTTAATTGATCAACGGTTGTGGCCGTAATTTTTGTGTCTGAGGCCATGCTTGCCAAAGCAGTGGATATGTTATCAACTGCATGGTGCGTTTCATTGAGAACACTCGCAGTATGACTGGAACTATCTCTTTCAGTTGTCATGACGCCTGACAAAGAGGCAAGTGATGATTGCATGGCCGTCATAGATGCGCCAAATTCTTGGAATAAATGAAAAAGACCTCGATAAAATTTTTCTGTGTTTTGTTCAATGGCTATTTTTTGTTTTAACTGTGTGTTTTCAGCACTTAATTTTTCAATATCAAGTTGTAAAGCTTGACGCTCACTACTAAGTTGCTCAATTTGCCGTTCAGCACTTGCTAATGCTTTTTTATCGGAAAAAAACATTTACTTCTCCAAGGTGTAATATTATTT
>JALSIU010000120.1 GCA_026989715.1 Methylomonas sp. | reverse complement strand
TACCCACATTCGGTAAACCGACAATTCCACAATAAAGTGCCATGATGTCTCTTGGTTAAGATTAAAAGTTTAAATTAGCGCAAACAATGTTGCGCTAAATAGATTTAAAAAACAGAGTATTTTACAGGAAGTGTATCGTGCCAAAATAGCGGCACGATAATTTACGACAGACTATGCCGACTGATATTTTTTCATGCTAACAACCGCTACCAACCCCAAAGCCAGCAAAACAAATGCAGTAGGCGCAGGGACTTGCGCTGCATTGCCTAATACGGAAATTTCTCCCCAAGCAACCCATGAAGGTGACGTAACCGTTTCCAACTTAATCAATTGCACATTCGTAGCCGCAGGCAAAACCCAAGTCAATAAATCCCCATTACTTGTCACTTGATTCCACGTATGCATCAAAACATTATCTAAATATAAATTATGAACAGTATTCCCAGCAGGTGACTGAACCACAAAGGCATCAACTTCATTAATCATCTGGCTTACACCTAAATCTATTTGAATCCATGCCAAGAGAAAACCACCCGAATTCCATACCGTTGAGCTATTACCATCAATCACATTAGCAGGTCCATTTCCAGCCCATGAACTGCTAGCGGTTACGGTTCCCCCTAAAGCATAGTTTATGGGGGCGGCGGCGGCAGGCGCAGCCAACACTCCCATGACCATAATAAATACGATTTTAATGATATTTTTACGACTCATAAATTATCTACCTTATTGAAAAACTTAAAATAAAAAACAACCATTCTACTTGCATTTTAGCCCTCTTTACCATCCACTCGGGCAGTACTTAAAACAGGACCGTAAATAAAAGCAAATAACGCAAAAGCCGCCAGCCATAAGATGGTAGACGCATAAATAATATCTGCATACCAATAAGGAACCAACATGGGTGCAAAGACTCTTACTAATGCCCCTAAGTTAATTAAAGCAAAAGCAATGGCCATCGCTTGCGAGGCTTTTAATATACGTCCAGTATGCCCTAAGGATACTCTAGCCATCATACCTAAAGTGATGACACCAATGCCCCCCATCGTAAATGCATGTAATGCAATAGTTGCAGGAACTATTTGATAAGCACTAAGTGCCGTCAACAAAAATCCAATAATAATCCAGGCATAACCGATATATAGCACCCAGAGCAACGGCACAAACCAAATTCTAAACACAAACCAATTATTGACTCTTAAAATATTAACGACCACGGCAAAACTGGCGGCCAATGCCAAAAACAGCCCTGTCACCTGCATAATACTCAAAGCAAAAACCAGCAGTGCCGAGGCAACCGCCAAGCCATCCAATAAGGGATTGCGTATCGGCAACACTCCAGTCAAACCTTTTTCGGTAAAAAATGGGAAAACGCGCCCTGCGATAACCAATATCATCACAATAATCAATGCAATCACGATTTGAAAACCAGTCCATGCGGTATTATCAGTCCATTGCAAAATATCAGTATGAATCATGCCATTACCCAATGCCATCAAGGCAAGCATGCCAATAAATACATAACCACGCGTATATTGAGCCGCCATAATCGGCTTTATTAAACAACCTGCCAAGACTGGTAAAAAGGCAAAATCAACCAAAGCAATTAATTCATCGGGCAACAACTCTGAATAAAACGGCAAGATACGCCCATACACCCACAACAGTGCCAAGCCTGCCAAATTTGCGCCCGTCACCGTTGCCTGCCCCGTCCAATTACGTACTGCTGTTAATAAAAAACCAGCAATCACTGCAACCGTATAGCCCAACAACATTTCATGCGCATGCCAGTCGTTTTTAGCAAAATAATTATCAACCACCAAACTGCCATCATAAAGAGAGCGCCAGATAATCAGCAACACCAAGGCTGATAAGCCAGCCAGTGCAAAAAAAGTTCTGAAGCCCAAAGCAAACAGAGGAATATCAAACGGTTTTTTATCATTCATATCATTTTAAGGACTTGCTAACCAAGCCAATTCATTAGAGGTAAAACCCGCTTGCAGGCGCATTTCAGTATTAAAAGGGCCTTTAGGCTTAGCATTTTTAAAGTATTTTAAAATCATACTTTTAAACGCGGCATCCGGGTCTAATTGTTGCAATCGGCATTGGTAATTAAACCATTTAGAGCCAAACTGCACATGTTGTTGTTCATCATTTAAAATACGCGTAAGAATTGCCACCCCGTCCTCATCATTTAAAGAACGGATTTTATCTATCATACCCGGGGTCACATCTAGGCCACGCGCTTCCATACAACGTGGAATCATGACTAAGCGCGCCAGCACATCCTCTGCGGTCTCTTGTGCGTGTTCCCACAAACCTTGATGCGCAGGTAAATCACCATAATCCATACCTAATTGCCGTAAATGGGTGCGAATTAAATGAAAGTGTATCGCCTCTTCTTGTGCCACCTGCAACCAATCTTGATAAAACGCAACAGGCAAGCCACGAAATCGGTAAAGTATATCCCATGCAAGATAAATGGCAACAAATTCAATATGTGCTAAGGAATGGTAAAAAGCCTGCACCCCTTCAGGCGTGCCTAATTTGCGCCGCTTCATAAAGCGCGGGGCTAAGAGTTCAGGCCGAGCGGGAAAAACAACACAGCTTATGTCTTTAGGCGGCGAGATAGCCTCGAATTGTAAATCACCTTGTTGATATAACTGCCAAGCCTCGGCGGTTAAGGCAAGTTTTGTCTCAATATCAGCTTGATGTAAACAAGCCTCGGCAAAATCAAAAAGATTGTTCATATGACATCATCAGGCACAAACCCAAGAAAACCACGCCGCCCCTCCGCGATTTTCTTATAAAATTAACCTAACGATTATAAAGGATATAAAAAAGGGAAACAAAAACAATTACTCGCTACAACTCACATTCATATCAGCAACCGGCGTTGTTGCATTCAAATACAAAACGCGATCATCATTTGCACGATTGCCACCAATCAATGTTTCAATATCAGCCCTACCAAGGCCAACACCACTACCAGGCCCTGCCGATAGCAACCGTGCTACGCCGCCGGCACTCACTTGTAAAACAAGAGGCCGCCCCCAAGCATCCAAAACCACCGGTTCACCATCTGTAAAAGCACGATGCAGATAGCCGGCCGCTGGCAATGAAGTCAAATTAGCCGCCAAACCCGCTTGTGTTGCCAGTGTTGCCGCTGTTTGCAAATAAGGACCGCGCCAACCCACTTGCGTACTTGGATCAAAGGCCGGCCAGCCTCCGGAGACAAATAAATACTTTAAACTATAATCCACGCCGCCATAACTTGCCGGAAATTTGCCTAAAGTATCCAAATAATACCGCTCCATAAGCGCACGTTTCACATTGGCCATAGTCACATCGGTGGCCTGACAACTACGGCTTCCCCAGAAAATCAGTCATTACTATAATTGTTTTGTGTTAAATAATCCTGTGTTTAAGAGATATGTTTAATATACAAGGGTGGGTAGAGTCCAGCGGCCGATAGGCCGATGCGCAAAACCCACCAGATTGTGCACCCATTTGGTGAGTTTCACGCCATGGCTGTCGCCATGACGTTCTACCCACCCTACGATAAGCAATATTGTGAGTTTTACCGACTAGGGGTGTTACGAGGAGGCGGAAACATCAATTTCGTTATGCGTTTCGCTTAAGATGATGCTTTGCTCTACTTTAGGTAAGATTTTTTGCAGGGCGATACGTGTTTTGCCATTTAATAATATCGGGGCTTGAATAGAGCCTTTAATGGTTGGTTTTTCCAATGCATCGTCACTTTTATGCAAGATAATCAATACAATCAAATCATCGGCATTATCGAGTTGCAATAAGGCTTCTTCTGCATCGGTTAAGGTAAAATTATAATGAATATTAAATAC